>NZ_CAUUGJ010000122.1:0-6707 GCF_963544685.1 uncultured Fretibacterium sp.
GCGGCTCGATGTCCGCGCCGTGTTCTGCGCCAACGACCTCATGGCCCTGGGCGCTTTGGAGGCCTTTGAGGAGCGAGGCGTGAAGCCGCCCCCGATCGGAGGGGTCGATGCGATCCCCGAGGCGCGGGAGGCCGTTCGTCAGGGGCGTCTGGCCGGTACGGTCGGCATCGCGGCGGATGAGGTTGTTCGGGGCGTTTACGAGGCCGTCTCCGAGGTCCTGAAGGGCCGCGTCCCCCGTGCGGAGCCGCTGGTCCGGTCCGTCCCGTATCGGTCGGCTTGAAGCATGGATGCGAGCTACCCTTGAGGGGAGGCGGCAGGATTGCAGCAAGTTCCGCTGCGACAGCCGGGGAGCGCTGGGCGCTGAAACGGCGCTTTTCGGGCAAATCAGATGGAACAACGGCCTGGGGAAATTTCCCCCGGGCCGTTATTGCATCGTTTTTTCCTCGGCCGCGGGGGCTCGGCGGTCATGTTCAAGCTCCGTCTTTTATGCTATCGTATCGTACAGGAAAAAAAGCCCCGATTCCAATTCCGGACAATGCATATGCTTCGTCGTTTTTGCTCCCTTTGCCTGCAAACGATTTGGAATTGGAAGGATGGGCGAAAGGGGTGTTTCACTGTGAAGTTGAAATTGGTTTTTCCGGCCTTGTTGGCATTTGTCCTGTCGGCTGTCCCTGCGGGGGCGGAAGCGCCCTTTCACATCGGGATCATGACGGGGACGGTATCGCAGAGCGAGGACAGCCTGCGGGGCGCCGAGTTGATGCTCGAACGCTATGGAAACAGTTCCGAGGGAGGCATGATCACACATGTCACCTATCCGGACAACTTCATGTCCGAGATGGAGGTCACCATCGGCCAGCTGGTCGGTCTGGCGGACGACCCGAAGATGAAGGCCATCGTCGTCAACCAGGCTGTTCCGGGGACGGCCGAGGCGTTCCGCCGCATCCGAGAACGGCGGCCCGACATCCTGCTCCTCGCGGGAAACATCCAGGAGGACCCGGCGATTGTGACGGCCGCCGCCGATATCGCCGTCAACGGGGACGATATCAGCAGAGGCTATCTCATCCCCCTGGCGGCGAAGAAGCTTGGGGCCAAAACCTTTGTCCACATCTCCTTCCCCCGGCATATGAGCTACGAGACGCTGGTCAGGAGACGCGCCGTCATGGAGGAGGCCTGCAGGGACCTGGAGATGAAGTTTGTCTTCGAGACGTCTCCGGACCCCACCAGCGACGTCGGTGTGGCGGGAGCGCAGCAGTTCATTCTGGAGAAGCTTCCCGCCTGGCTGGAGCAGTATGGCAAGGATACCGCCTTCTTCTGTACGAACGACTCTCAGAGGGAACCGATGTTGAAACGGATTGCCGAGTGCGGCGGGTACTTCGTCGAGTCCGACTCCCCCCTGATCTACTCCGGAGCTCTGGGAATCGACCTTTCGCAGGAGAGGGGTGATTGGCCCGCTCTGCTCGGGAAGATCGAGCGCGTCATCGTGGATGCGGGACAGGGAGGGCGTATGGCCAGTTGGGCCTATTCCATCGACTATACTTGCAGTGTCGCGCTGACCGGGTTCGCCAGGAAGGTCCTGGAGGGCAAGGCCAAGGTCGACAACGTCAGGGAGCTGATGAACTGCTTCACGGAGGCCACCCCCGGAGTGGGATGGAACTCCAGCTATTACACGGATGCAGGTACCGGGGTGCGTAACAGGAAACTGGTCATGGTCTACGAGGATACCTATGTTTTTGGCAGAGGTTTCCTTGGCATGACCGAGGTGGACGTTCCGGAAAAATATTTCCGCATCAAGTGAGCGCCGGCATTGCCCGATGCCGCCCGGCGATACCCATTCAGAAAAACATTCTGAAAAAACTATCCCGAAAAAATCATGCCGTCATGAAGGAAGCCTCCGAGGCCAACTCGGGGGCTTCCTTCATGGGGGCTCCGCCATGGTTGCCTTACGGCGCCCCGCGAGGGATAATGAAGGGGATCCTCGAGATATTTTAAAAAACAATACGACAATAGCCGTTTCCGTGCGAAAGGGGTGGCTGCCTTGTGGCGCCTGTACGACGAACTGATTGCGGGGATCCCTCCCGGCATCGCCGTGAGCTCCTACAACATCGCCTGCCGGTGGACGACGGTCGTCGCGGGCGGAAACACCGGCGTCGCCCACACGACGCATGGAGGGGGCCCCGGCCGCCTGCACCGCGGGCCCCTGACGGGCATGGCGCTGCGGGATGCGGCGGCCCTGTCCAAATCCTGGAATTTTCTGGAGGCCACCCTGGGCGTCGCGGCCCTGAACGCGTACTACAACTCCTGGGACAGGGTCCGGGCGCTCCCCGGCTTCGAGGCGGCCGGCGAGCCGAGGGACGACATCGAGAGCCGGACGGAGAAGAACGCCTTTTACGCGTTCCGCGACGAGATCGCGGGGAAAAGGGTGGCCATCATCGGGCACTTCCCCCACATCGAGGAGCTGATAGCGCCGCTGTGCCGGCTCTCCATCCTGGAGCGCGACCCCGTGCCGGGCGACTACCCCGACAGCGCCTGCGAGTACATCCTGCCCGAGCAGGACTACGTCTTCATCACCGGCATGACCCTCGTCAACAAGACGCTGCCGCGCCTCCTGCAGATTTGCCGGGACGCCAGGGTGTCTCTGGTGGGACCGACGGTGCCGCTTTCCCCCGTCCTCTTCGGACACGGCGCCGACAACCTCTCCGGGTTCGTCTGCACGGAGCCGGAGAGGCTGGACGAGGCCATCCGGCGGGGCTGCTCGATGGAGATCTTCACGGGAGGGCGCATGGTCAGCGTCGACGGGCCCCGCTCCGGGAGGCGTCCGGGATGACCGCCGCGAAGGGGCCGGAGGGGAGGGGGTCCATAGCCCCAATAAATACAGGGGGGAGTTCCAACATGGAAAACGCCCTGGAGTACGACGCGATCGCCAGCGGGGTCTTCGCGCCGCTGTACCCGGTGGTGGCGGAGGCCATTCTGGAGCGCACCGGCGTCCTCTCGGGAAGGATGCTGGACGTCGGCTGCGGAGGCGGACATCTGGGCTTCGCCCTGATGGAGCGGGGCCCGTTCGAGGGGTGGCTCGTCGACGTGTCCCCCGATGCCGTGGAGCTCTGCCGTGAGCGCTCGCTTGTCCGGGGGCTGGGGGACAGGTGCCGCTGCCTCGTCGGGGACGTCCATGCCCTGCCCCTCGAGGACGCCTTCTTCGACCTCGTGGTCAGCCGGGGGTCCATGGGCTTCTGGCGCGACTACCCCCTGGCGTTTGGGGAGATCCGCAGGGTGCTGAAGCCCGGAGGAAGGGCCTATGTCGGCGGCGGGCTCGGGAACCGGGAGACGTTTGAGCGGATCCGGGCACGGATGCGGGAGCTCGAGCCGGACTGGCCCGCCAACATCAAAAAGCGGCAGCGCAGCGTGTCCACCGTCGAGCTCCGCGGCATCATCGAGCGCACCGGGCTCGGGTGCCGGGTCGTGGAAAACGAGGACGAGGGTCGATGGTTCGTCCTGTCGAGGCCGGGGGCCTGACATGGGACCGCGTCCGAGGCTCCTCCCGAGGGGGCTGAAATGGTCCTTGATGGCCGCCGCCCCCGTCGTCCTGTTCTTCCTGTCCTTCGCGATCGGCAGGTATCCCATCGGGGTCGGAGAGCTTGCCGCCGCCGTCTGGCGCCGCATCCTCGACCCGTCCCCGATTGCCGACGGCAGGATGGCGACGGTGCTGTTCAACATCAGGCTGCCGCGGGTCCTCGCCGTCATGCTGGTGGGGGCCGGGCTGTCGGTCGCCGGGGCCGCCTATCAGGGGCTCTTCAAAAATCCCATCGTGTCCCCCGACATCCTGGGGGCCTCGGCGGGCGCGGGGTTCGGCGCCGCCCTGGGGCTGCTGCTGGGCCTGGGGCTGGGCGCAATACAGGCCCTCGCCCTGGTCGGGGGCATCGCGGCGGTCCTGTTCACGGTCCTCGTCAACAGGACCCTGTCCCGGGACCCCCTGCTGGGGCTCGTCCTCGGCGGCATCATGGTGAGCACCCTCTGCTCCGCCTTCACGTCCTGCACCAAGCTGGTCGCCGACTCCGACGGCAGGCTGCCCGCCATCACCTTCTGGCTGATGGGCGGCTTCCACGCGATGACCCGCTCGAAGCTCCTCGCCATCCTCGCGCCCATCTCCCTGTCCCTGGGCGTCCTGTACGCCATGGGCTGGCGGCTGAACGTCCTGTCCTTCGGGGAGGACGAGGCCCGGAGCCTGGGGGTCGATCCAAGGCGGGTGCGCTTTGCCGTTATCCTGGCCGCCACGCTCATCACGGCGTCGTCCGTGTCGGTCGCCGGGATGGTGGGGTGGGTCGGACTCGTCATCCCCCATCTGGGACGCGCCCTCGTCGGCGCGGACTTCCGGGCGCTGCTCCCCGCAAGCGCGCTGCTGGGCGCCAGCTACCTGCTGGTCGTGGACGACGTCGTGCGCAACGCGGCGAGCGTGGAGATCCCCATCGGCATCCTGACGGCCGTCCTGGGGGTGCCGTTCTTCCTGGCGGTCTACCGCGCGAGCTCGAGGAGGTGACGCGGGTGCTGGAGGTCTCCGGCCTGTGCGTCGGGTATGGGAGGGAGGATGTTCTGCGGGACGTGTCCTTCGCGATGGCCGAGGGGGAGTTCGTCTGCGTCCTCGGCGCCAACGGCTGCGGCAAGACCACCCTGCTCAAGGCCATCCTGGGGATACTGAAGCCGGGGCGGGGCGGGGTGACCCTGTGCGGCGAGGAGGTCCACCGGCTGGACGCGGGGCGGCTGGCCCGCCGCGTCGCCTACATCCCCCAGGCGCACGTGCCGCCCTTCCCGTTCCGGGTGCGGGAGGTGGTGATGATGGGGCGGACGCCCTACCTCGGCTATCTGGCACGGCCCGGGGCCGAGGACCGCAAAATTGTCGACGAGGTCCTGGAGACGCTGGACATCGGGTGGATGGCCGACCGCGTCTACACGAAGCTCTCCGGGGGACAGCGCCAGATGGTGCTCGTGGCCCGGGCCCTGGCGCAGCGGCCGAGGCTCCTGGTGATGGACGAGCCGACGGCGAGCCTCGACTTCGGGAACCAGTACGCGGTGCTCGACCGGGTGCGCCGCCTCTCGGACGGCGGCATGGGGGTCCTCATGGTCACGCACGATCCCGACCACGCGTTCTTCTGCGCCGACTCCGTCCTGACGATGAAGGACGGACGCGTCCTGGAGCATGGGCCGCCGCGCCGCGTCATCCGCGAGGACTCCATGCGGGCCATCTACCGCACCCCCGTAAGGATATCCGACGTCGACGTGGGCGGGGGAACCGCGTCCGTCTGCGTTCCGATCCGCAGCCCTGGGGCCTGGGCGTCCCCGGAGTGAGGGGATGCAATGAAGGGTATGCAATGAAGGCAGTCGATGAAGGCAGGTGTTGAACCTCCCCGCCGAACGGGGTGCGGGGGAGGAAGCCGGTCCGGAGAGATCCGGGCTGGAAAATCTGATTCCGAAGGAGAGATGTATCGTGAGAAAGCGTTCAGGTCTGTCCGCACTGCTTCTGGTGTTGATGCTCGTCATGGCTCCGCTGGCCGCGGCCGCGGCGGGGGTAAGCGTAACCGACTCCGTGGGGCGGACGGTGACCGTCCCGGAGCCGGAGCAGCTGCAGAAGGTCTATGTGACCAGCCCCATCGGCTTCATCTTCATGTACACGCTGGACTTCGAAAGGCTGGCGGGCACGCCGATGAAGTTCAACGAACAGGAGCTGAAGTATCTGAACCCCGCCTGCGCGGACATGCCCCTGCTGGGCGGCATGCAGATGGGCAAACAGCTCAACCGCGAGGCGATCATCGATGCGGGGACGCAGCTGCTGATCTCGGTGGGCCCGGGGAAGCCGAAGGATACCGACGCCTCCCAGGCCGACGAGCTGCAGGAGCAGCTGGGGATCCCGGTGGTCGTCGTGGACGCTTCGATGGAGAACATCGAGGGGGCCTACGAATTTCTGGGCCGCCTCCTGGGGCGTGAGGAGCGCGCCGCCAGGCTGGCCGCCTACTGCAGGGTGGTGCTGGACGACGTGAAGAAGAAGATCTCCACGGTCCCCGAGGAGAAGCGCGTCAGCGTGTACTATGCCGAGGGGCCCGACGGCCTCAGCACCGAGCCCGCCTCCTCCAGCCACGCCACGGTGCTGAGGATTGCCGGGGCCAGAAACGTCGCGGACGTCAAGGCCGTCTCGGGAAGCGGCATGTCGCCGGTGTCCCTGGAGCAGGTCCTGAACTGGAACCCCGAGGTCATCATCGCGTGGGAGGACTATCGCGGCGGCGCACATGGAAAGATCAAGAGCGATCCGGACTGGGCGAGCATCCGGGCTGTGAAGGACGGCCGCGTCTACGCCATGCCGAACACCCCCTTCAGCTGGATCGACCGTCCTCCCTCGGTCAACCGCTTCCTGGGCATCCAGTGGATCGCCAGCCTGCTCTATCCCGAGGCCTACAACGCCGACTTCCGGGCGGCGACCCGGGAGTTCTATGACCTGTTCTACGCGGTGAAGCTGACGGACGAGCAGCTCGACGACCTCCTGAAGAACGCGGTGAGCGCCCCGAAGCGGTAGGGGACGGGTGGATTTCCTGACGGGAAGGTTCCTTATAACTGGAGGTTTCTTATGAGTGCTTCGAGATTCTCGGGGCTCGGCAGTCTGCCCACGCGCGGGGAGGTGCTGGAGGCCCTGTTTGCGCTGTGGCATCCCGATCTTCCGGCCGAGA
>NZ_CAUUGJ010000123.1:0-6468 GCF_963544685.1 uncultured Fretibacterium sp.
GTCATTCGCGCCGAGTGTGATCCCGCCGCTTGGGAAGAGCAGATAAGCATGATGGAGATGGTGCTCGACCCCGAAGCATTGGCAGCCGCGGTCAAGGGCATACGCGATCAGTACAGCAAAAACGCGATCTGACCAAACTTCCGCGATTGATGCTGTCACCCTATGAAGAAAGGTGGGACAGAATTGGCTTTTCGTGTGGTTCATTACATCAACCAGTTCTACGCGGGCATTGGCGGTGAGGAAAAGGCCGACCACAAACCTGAGATCCGTGAGGCCGTCGTAGGTCCCGGAACCGCTCTCAAGGCCGCTTTGGGCTCCGAGGCGGAGATTGTGGCGACCGTCATCTGCGGAGACTCCTACTTCGCCTCCAACATGGAGAAGGCGAGCGCGGAGATCATCGAGATGATCAAAAAGTATAAGCCGGACGCCTTCGTGGCGGGTCCCGCGTTCAACGCGGGCCGTTACGGAACCGCGTGCGGCGCCATGTGCGAGGCCGTCTCCAAGCAGCTGGGGATCCCTGTCATCAGCGGCATGTACCCGGAGAACCCCGGCGTCGAGATGTACAAGAAGGCCGCTTACATCGTGGAGACCCCTGACAGCGCGGCCGGCATGAAGCAGGCCGTCCCCGCGATGGGCAAGCTGATCCTGAAGCTCCTGAAGAAGGAGCCGATCGGCAAACCCTGCGAGGAGGGCTACATTGAGCGCGGCATCCGCAAGAACGTCTTCTACGACAAGCTGGCGGCCGAGCGCTGCGTGGATATGTTCGTCTCCAAGCTGAAGGACCTCCCCTTCGAGACCGAGTACAAGATGCCGGTCTTCGACCGCGTGCCCCCTCAGCCCGCCGTCAAGGACATGAAGAATGCCGTCATCGCCCTGGTGACCTCAGGCGGCATCTGCCCGAAGGGCAACCCCGACCACATCGAGGCGTCCAGCGCCAGCAAGTACGGCGAGTACGACATCACCGGCGTGAACGACCTGACCTCCGACAAGTACTGCACGGCCCACGGCGGCTACGACGCCACCTACGCCGATCAGGACGCCGACCGGGTTTTGCCCGTCGATGTTATGCGCGACCTGGAGAAAGAGGGCGTCTTCAAGAAGCTGCACAACAAGTTCTACACCACGGTGGGGAACGGCACGGCCGTCGCCAGCGCCAAGAGGTTCGGTGCGGAGATCGTCAACAAGCTGGTGGCCGACGGCGTGACCGCGGTCATCCTCACCTCCACCTGAGGCACCTGCACTCGTTGCGGTGCAACGATGGTGAAGGAAATCGAGCGCAAGCTGCCCGTGGTGCACGTCTGTACGATCGTCCCGATCTCCCAGACGGTTGGCGCAAACAGAATCGTCCCGGCGATCGCCATTCCCCATCCTCTGGGAGACCCGACCCGTACCCCCGAGGAGGAGAAGGCTCTGCGCCGCCGTCTCGTCGAGAGGGCTTTGAAGGCCCTCCAGACGGACATCACCGAGCAGACCGTCTTCACGGAGTAGGAGATCGTCAGCGTTTTGTTTCTCCGAGGCCCAGGGTCGCACCTGGGCCTTCGATATATTGTTTTGCCGATGTTGGCGGGCGGCCGCCTCGATGGAAAAAAGATGGAAAAAATCGGGGTGCGGACTCTCGCGGCCGGATCGATCGAGTTTCACGTTGTCTTAAGGAGGACTATGGATGTCCACGGTAGGAATCAAGAGCTATGCCTATTGTCTGAACCACGCGCCCGAGACGGGGAGCTTCTACGGCGGCACCCCCTACGAAGCCCGCCACAGCGGCAAGGAGCAGGAGTACGTCGAAGCTCTGCCCAGGCACCTTCAGACCTACGAGGAGGCCTTGCACTATGCTCCCAACCAGACCTACATCGGCGGCCTGAGCTACGAGGCGTTCGAGGAGGCCAAGGCCCCCTGGACCGAGAACCGCCTGAGCGACGCACAGCGCTACGGCAAGTTCGGCGAGATCATGCCGGAGGACGAGTTCCTGGGGCTGATCTCCGCCTGCGACGAGTTCGAGCTCGTCTGGCTGGAGAAGGGTTTTGCGGAGTCCGTCAGCGCCAAGCTGGCGAAGGACCCCGTCGTCACGGAGTCGATCGTCAAGCGCGTGGTGCGGCCCAAAAACATGAAGGACCTGGCCGACATCGAAGCGGAGGTCAAGGATCGTGAGGCCCTGCCCCTGCACTTCGGTGGCAAGGTCGTCGGCTGCATCCGCAGCGGACACCCCACGGACGCCTGCCTGACGGCCCACGTCCTGATGGAGAACCTGGCCGGGAAGGCGTCGGGCGTCCTCGCCCTGCTGCACCTGCTGAAGAACAGCGGCATGGCCCCGGCGGACCTCGACTTCGTCATCGAGTGCTCCGAGGAGGGCGCGGGCGACGTGGGGCAGCGCGCGGGCAACAACTTCGCCAAGGCCATCGCCGAGGTCGCGGGCTGCGTCAACGCCTCCGGGTGCGACGTGCGCGGCTTCTGCGCCGGGCCCGTCAACGCGATGATCGCGGCGGCCTCCCAGGTGGCCGCCGGCGCGCGCAGAAACATCGCCGTCGTCGCCGGTGGTTCCATCCCCAAGCTCTACATGAACAGCCGCGACCACGTGAAGAAGGGGCTCAAGGCCCTCGAGGACTGCGTGGGCAGCTTTGCCGTCCTTCTGGTCCCTGACGACGGCACGAACCCGATCATGCGCCTCGACGTCCTGGGCAAGCACACCGTCGGTGCGGGCGGCGCTCCTCAGGCCGTTACCTCCGC
This sequence comes from uncultured Fretibacterium sp., assembly GCF_963544685.1. Taxonomy (NCBI): domain Bacteria; kingdom Thermotogati; phylum Synergistota; class Synergistia; order Synergistales; family Aminobacteriaceae; genus Fretibacterium; species uncultured Fretibacterium sp. Next base: position 2,725 of record NZ_CAUUGJ010000123.1, read on the forward strand.
CCTGACCTTCGAGCCCCTTCAGGCCGCGGGACTGACCTTTACGGACGTGGACCGCTTCGCCCCGGAGCTCCAGAACCCCGAGATCACGGCGCCGGCCGGAGCGGGCGACGTGCCCCTGGCCAACATCAAGATGATCGCGGCCCTCGCCGTCATGAAGAAGGCCATCGAGAAGGCCGACATGGAGGCCTTCATCAAGAAGCATGGGACGGTGGGCTACGCCCACACGCAGGGACACATCCCCGCGGGCGTTCCCTTCATCGGTCCCGCCTGCGAGGGCATCCGTGCGGGCAAGATGAAGCGCGTCATGATCATCGGAAAGGGAAGCCTTTTCCTGGCGCGCCTGACCAACCTGGCCGACGGCGCCTCCTTCCTCATCGAGGCCCCGACCGGCGGCGCGTCCGCGGGCGCAGTCAGCAAGGAGGACGTGAAGTCCCTGATCCTGGAGGCGCTCTCCGAAATCGCCGGGAAGCTGAACTGAGGGGGCGGAGCTCATGTCTGACGCAATCAGGAAGGTAGTCGGGTCCGCCCTGGCCGAGATCATCGAGTCGGCCAGAAGCGGCGGCCCCAAGGTGAAGGTCGGCCTGATGGCCGCCGGAAGCGAGCTGGGGCCAGAGGAGCTGGCCCGCGGGGCGCGGCTGGCGCGGGAGACCTACGGAAACGTCACGCCCGTCATGATAGGTCCGCGCACTCCCGGGTTCGAGGAGCTGGAGTGGATCGAGACCCCGGACTGCGAGGCGGACGTTGCCTCGACCCTGGAGGCGGCGCTCAAGGACGGCCGAATCGCCGGCGCCGTGGCGCTCCACTTCCCCTTCCCGCTGGGCGTGACCACCATCGGGCGCGTCATGACGCCCGGCAGGGGCAAGGCGATGATCCTGGCCTCCACCACCGGGACCTCGGCGACGATCCGGGGCGAGGCGATGCTGCGCAACGCGCTCTACGGCATCGCGACGGCGAAGGCCATGGGGATCGAGAACCCGACGGTCGGGATCCTCAACGTGGACACGGCGCAGCCCGTGTTCCGGGCGCTCACCCATCTGAAGGAGAGGGGATACCCCATCACCTTCGGCGCGTCCGTCCGCAAGGACGGCGGCGCGGTGCTGCGCGGCAATGATATCCTGGCCGGGGCGGTGGACGTGTGCGTGACGGACACGCTGTCGGGCAACGTCCTGATGAAGATGTTCTCGTCCTTCACGACGGGCGGGTCCTACGAGGCCACGGGTTGGGGCTACGGCCCGTCCTGCGGCGAGGGCTGGCGGAGCGTCGTCTCCATCATCTCGCGTGCCTCGGGCGCGCCGGTCATCGCGAACGCGCTTGCCTACAACGCATCGGTCATCGCCGGCGGCCTGCCGGACAAGGTGGCCGCCGAGCTGAAGGCCGCCAGGAGGGCGGGGCTGGACGACGAGATCGCGGCCCTGACGCCCAAGGCGGAGGCGGTGGAGGAGGTCAAGGCTCCTCCCGCGGAGCCCACGGACGACGAGCTGCACGGCATCGACGTCCTGGAGATCGAGAACGCGGTGAAGTCGCTCTGGAAAGCCGGCATCTACGCCGAGTCCGCCATGGGCTGTACCGGCCCCGTCATCAAGATGCCGGCGAAGCACGTGGAGAAGGCCAAGGTCATCCTGAAGGAGAACGGATATCTGTAGCAGACGACCAGCTCCCCGCGGGCGGAAGCTCGCGGGTGCTGTGTCGGTCGCTATCTGTCAAGCGCGATACGGATTTCGCGCTTGACAGGCGCGGACGACCGGTCTTTCAAGGCCGTCAGGGCTTGAATGTCGTGCCAAGGCAACCAAGGCATTAAAACTTCGTTTCGTTAACCGCGCTTGACAGGCGCAGAAGACCGGATATTTCAAGGTCGTCACGCTTGGACGATACAACAGCAAGCGCTCCCCAACCGTACGGTTGGGGAGCGCTTTTGCATAACTCTTAACTAAAGTTTCAAGGGATCCTTCAGATCGAAGGCAAAATAGACTTTCCCGGCTCCATCAAATTTCAGGATCGGATACGTGTCCGTCTTCAGGACGGGCGCGAGATTCAGCCGCACCTCCGTGGTCTCCCCAGGTTTCAACAGGATGGAACGCGCCTCACCATCCCCCACCGTATCGAAGATGTTGGAGGGAATCTTTACATAAAGATAGAAGGACTCCGTGCTGAAGCGGTAGTCCTCGGAGCCTTTGTTGAGGACGGAAACGGTAAGGGAGTAAGTCTCCTTGTCCGCATCATAATGCAGGGATCCCTCGACGAGGGACATTTCTATATCCTTGCGCCGGTCGGAGACCGCGTGTTTCGGAGCCCAATGCTCCGGTTTCTCCGCGATCTTCCCAATATCGTGGACATATCCCTGCGCCAGGTATTCATCGACGGCCGACTGAACCTTCCCAGCCAGGCGAGCGTAATTTGCGGCCTCCGGCGTATCGGGGTCCACCGAAACGTCCAAGGACTGTTTATCCAGAATCGCAGTCGTCAACCTGTCGGCGAAGGAGTTGAATCTCCCCTTGGTATCCTCGCGGTAATAGACGGAATCTCTCTTGCTCTGCCGATAGTATTTTTTCAAATCCTCCTCTCGAATGGCCTCCCGAGTATCGGCAAAGATTTCGTTATAACGGGCTTCGACGATTTTTTTCCCCTCAAATATCAACTCGAGGCGAGGTGTGATCCCGTCTTCGCCGGGATCTGCGATGCCGATATAATAACGATTGGAAGGCTCTTTCAGCTTTTCGAGCAGCTCCTTGACTCCGGGGATGAACCCGTCCCGTGCGCTGTTCGAGGAACCATAAACCGTATCGAAATCGATGTTAAGGCTGTTCGCCTTCAGAATCTGCCATTCCAGAAAGGTCAGGCCGTTCACCACCGTAACCAGGGTACGGTCGGTCCGGGGTTTCGTCGATTGAAAGAAAGCATAACCCGATGTCCTTTTCCTTTGAGCCCTCCAGAGCTCGGAGTAATATTCCGGGGGCGTAACCTCGTCCATCTCGATATGGACGATACGTCCCTTATCGATCACCAGGTCAATCAGCGCAGAGTACAGCCCATTCTTCCCCCCGAAGCTGTAATTCTCAAAATAATATTCCCCTCGAACGATCCCACGAGGGGGCTGAACCGACCAGAACATCCTGCGCTCTTTCTCCGCGGCATCCATCGGCTCCGCTCCCTTTCCGACAACCCTGGAAGGCAGCACGGTCGCCCCGGACATCACGTCGTAGGAGAAGACATGGCCGTTGATGACCACCGCATCGCTCTCCAGGTCGACGTACGAGCTGCCGTTGACCTGGAGGGAGCTGTCCGCGGCATCCGAACCTCCTACCCCCCAAACCAGGGCAAGCCCCAAAAGCAAAGCCAATACCAAAATCCCGGTTCTTTCCCTGCCCAAACCGATCCCTCTCCTCAAAACACACACTCTCCTTTACCTTGGCAGTCCCCAAAAATGCTCCATCGTCAAATCTTATCATACATTTTAAATCCTGCCCCAACGATTTCCTCTATTCTTATCCTTGAAGGGAGGGCTGCATGACCGATGCTTACGGCTCCGCCCTTCCAAGGAAAAATCTCCCTCGGGCTCTTCAAGAACTCGAGGGAGATTTTTCCGACAGCGTTTACAGCGCAGCGTTTGCACCAGCGGCTTCAGGAAGTTGCGGCAGATCGCGGCGATGCGCCCGCGGTTCGATTTGACCGGCCCACGGTGACGCAAAGAACCTGAGAGCCCCTGTCTCTTATACACATCTGACGCTGCCGACGACTAGTCGAGTG
>NZ_CAUUGJ010000124.1:0-6249 GCF_963544685.1 uncultured Fretibacterium sp.
GATGTAGCTCCGTCTCGTGGGCTCGGAGATGTGTATAAGAGACAGGACCAGCTCTCGCCCCTGTCCCCCAAGCCCGAACGGGGCGAAAAAAATCCCCGCATCCTCGGCGTCCGTCGCCATTTCAACCCCTCCCTCCGCTTATATATCAATCCATTATATACAAGTTCTCCTGGGAGAGGGTGAAAAAGCCTGTTCTCCAAGTATTCAAGACGATTTTTGAAAAGGCCCTTGACAATATACGAATATCGAATATACTTATATCACAATAACGATTAAGGAGGGGTGAGCGGGGAAGAGGAAGGTGGGTGGGGAGGCGGAAGGACGGAAAAAATTCCGATGAAGGGAGGTGAGAGGATGGCTGTTGCCGAGAATGCGTACAGGAGCGGGGTCTCGCTGAAGCTGAATGCGGGGAACAACGCGGCTACGGGCAGGATGATCGTCAAGGGATGTTCCCTGGGCAAGGTCAGGCCCGGTGCGGACGCCGAGGCGGTCGTGAGGGTCGCGGACCTGCTGGCGGCCGTGCTGGAGTATCCCGTGGTGCGGATGGAGCGGACGGAGGTCAGCACGCTGGAGAAGCAGTAGGGAAGGGGCGAAAGGGGCCCGGAAAGAGGTGAGGCCGGGCCCGTTCGGTCGGAATCGGTTCGATGCGGAGGAGAGGAGGTGAGTGTTTTATGGCGACGCGTTTGAAGCTCGTGTTCTCGGGCGCTGGGGAGAAGAAGGTCACCATGCTGTTTCCCTATGCGCGCAGTTCCGCCACGGGGGCCGAGGTGAAGGCCCTGATGCAGGGGATCGTGGCCGACGGCAGCATCTACGAGGATGTACCGAAGGGGATCGTCGGGGCGGAGTTCCTGGACAGCACCAGCACCCCGATCAGCCTGGGGTAGCCGGAGAGGAGGACTCGGCGATGAGCCGGAACGGCAGGGGGGCGCCGGCCCCCCTGTACTTTTGAGGAGGTGAGGAGAGCAGGATGGATGGGATGGAGACGTTCGTTCAGGCCGTGCTCCAGAACGGCTTTTCGGTGGCCGTGGCCGCGTTTTTGCTGCTGCGGATGGAGCGGGAGCTCCGGGGGCTGAGGGAGGCGATCGATCGGCTGAGGCACTGCCAGAACTGCCGTTTTTCCCCCCTGTCGCCCGACGCCGGGGAGGGGAGGTAACGAGGTGCGTTACGAGGTGGGGTATTTTACGCCCGAGGAGTTCCTCTGCCCCTGCTGCGGCGAGGGGCGGGCCTCCCGGCTTCTGGTGCTGTGGCTGGACCTTCTTCGGAGGGGCTGGGGCGGCCCCTTGCGCGTCAACTCGGGGTATCGGTGTGCGGCTCACAACCGGGAGGTCGGCGGCGTGCCGCGAAGCCGTCATCTGGTGGGCTGTGCGGCGGACGTGGCCCCTGTGATGCCCGGGAACGGCGGTTTTTCCGACCTGGCGCGGAGGCTGTGCGCCCTTCCCGGCTGGGAGCTGATCGTCCACGGCCGTTATGTCCATATCGCCGTGCCCGTGTCGGAGTCGGAGAACCTGTGGGAGGGCGGGAGCATTTTTATGGGGCTCGGGGGGCTGTGAGTTTCGCCGGGCAGGGGGGAAGGGTATTGTCAAATGGTGCGGAGTCTGATAAAATTTTTCGCTGTTATGGGAGGCTTCTTCCATACGCCATAAGGGCCGGCGTGGCTCAGGGGTAGAGCAGCGCACTCGTAATGCGCAGGTCAACAGTTCGAATCTGTTCGCCGGCTCCAGAAATACCAAGGGTTCAGGAGATTTTCTCCCGAACCCTTTTTCTTTTGCAGCCTGTCCCTGCGCGCTTTTGTGTTTCAATTATAATGGACAAGGTATAAAATCTCTTTTTCGGAAAATGGAATAGGTTGGAACTCGGAATGTCAATCGGGAGCGACGCGGCGGCGCGCAGACCTGGGCAAACTACGAATTCCTGCGGACGAGCGCGAAGCGACCCACCTCGATGCATCGAGATATCGAGGAAAGAGAGTTGCTTTGCGCTTTTTTATTTTTTTCGAACCGGGAAGGGATATATAACAAAAATACGGGGGGGAAATGCTTGAAGAGAGCGATTTATGCGGGAAGCCTGTTTTTTGCGCTGTCTTTTTTCCTGTGGTCGGGCCTGACGGCGTCGGCCCTTGGCGCTGCTGTTGAAGGTGACTTCTTTGCCTTGGTCAAGAGCGGCGACATTGCGGAGATCGAGGTCGCGATTCGGAATGGACAGGATATCGAGCAGGAGAATTCTTACGGGGAGACGCCGCTTTGTTTGGCTGTCAAAAGAGGGGACCCCGAGATTGTCCGGCTGCTGCTCGATGCCTCAGCCAACCCCGGGCACAGGGCTGGAGACATGACCGCTTTGCACTATGCCATGATTGGCCCGGCGAAGGGCCGTCCTCTGGGGAAGATGGTAGAGATCGTCAATCTTCTTCTGTTGAACGATATGAGCCTGGTCAATGCCCGGAATCGTGATGGAACGACGCCGCTGCACATTGCAGGGTTGTTGTACAGCGACAGGGAAATCCGCAGGAAAATCCAGGGGGACTTGAAGGATATGCCGCGGCTGTTCGGCGCTCTGATTCATGCAGGGGCGGATTTGAATACCCGAGACAAGGAGGGAAATACGGCGCTTCACCAGGCGGCGTTGGGAGACGATGAGGAGGCGGCGCTCCTGTTGATTCAGTCCGGAGCTGACGTCAATGTTGCCAACAACGAGGGAGCGACGCCTCTTTGCTTCGCCTCTCTCATGGGATTGCCGAGGGTCGTGACCGCTCTGCTGGAACGTGGGGCGAATCCCAATGTCCGCATGGAGGGCGTAACGCCTCTGCACGTGGCGACGGGAATTACTTTTATGAACCGCAAGCCCTCGGGAGAATGGGAGAGTTTCGGCGAGATGCTGACACGTACCGGAAGGGACGGAAACGACTTCCTGAAGGTGACGAAAGCCCTGGTCGAGGCAGGGGCAGAGGTCAATGCCTTGAGCAGTAAGGGGGAGAAGAGCACGCCGTTGGACATGGCCGAGGCTATCGGCAACAGGGCTGTTTCGGAATATCTAAAAGGCGTTGGGGGCAAGAACAAGAAACCCTGGTATTGGCCTTTCTAAAGATGGGCAGCAATCGAATTCCCTTCAGAATGGGGTAACCTATGGCGTATTTTCTGGACATCCCTGGATGAGCTGTCCTTTGAAGAAATGTTTGTAAGATATTTTATTACGTTGTTCTCTTCATTCATATCTTGCCGAGGGATAGGGCACCATGCTCCAATGGAACCCTATGCTCGGATGGGCATTGTTTTTTATAGTGTTTCCTGGATTCTATTTACTTTTATTCGCTATTATTTTTTGCCTTCTTGTTGGTATTCAGGTGTGAAATTTGTTGCAAGTGCTCTGTATGGCGTTTTCTTTGGCCTCCTTGTATTCTTATGTTATCCGGTGCCCGTGGATCAACTAATTTGGGCAATGTTCTGGTCTATGTGTTCTGTATCAATCTTAATGATCGATTTTGAATGCTAAAATGTCGAAGCAAACGCAGCAGGTAAAAAAAGGCCCCGTTAGGGGTGCGAAGGCCAAGGCGCTTTCCGGGATGGCCGTTCAGACGTTCTGCAATCGGCGGAACATCGTCGTTCCGAACCCCTCGGAAGTCGAGCCCCCTGGTCGGACAGCATGCGGGTGAGTCCGTTCGTGTCGATAAAGAAGCCGGGTGCCGGCATCGTATGCCCCGCTTCCTGGGCGCGGCGATTTACGGAAAGGAGTGTCGGGACTGTTTACTCGGCCAAACGTCATGGGGTATCTGCATCGGCTGATGATGCTTGCGGTGAGGGCGCTGCTCTTCAGGCGGATATACGGTCCGGCGTCCGTGGAGCGCGGGCCCGTCCTTTACGTTGGCTTTCACCGGGACGGGGCGGTGGATGGCTGGGTTTACGACATTGCGCTCCGGGGCCGGGCGGAGTTCCTCATTGCGGCCAACCTGGTGAAGAACCCCATCTCCCGGCTGTTCTTCTCCGGGATCGAGGTGACGCGCCCAGGTGACGGCGGGGCGGCCGCCTCGAATCGCAAGGGCCTGACCCGGGCCGTCTCGCGGCTTGCGGAGGGCGGGGACCTCTTCGTCTTCCCCGAGGGGACCAGCACCCTGGGGCCGGCGCACCTTCCGTTTCAGAAGGGCGCGGCGTTCATCGCGGCCATGGCGCTTCGAAGCCGCCCGGATCTGCGGGTCGTCCCCGTCACGGTCCGCTACGGTTCGCCGCAGCTCTGGGGCGGGGAGGCGGAGGTCCTGACCGGGCCGCCCCTGGACCTGGAGGACGCGGCGAAGGGTGGGGTCGACGGGATTCACGCGGCCATGACGGAGGCCCTCGAGGCGCTGGACCCCGACTTCGCGTCGGAGCGGCCGCAGGAGGAGGCGGAGGCGCTGTCCGCCCTGCTGCCCCTGCCTCCCGCCCGGGGGCTGAGCTGCGCCCGGCGCTTTCTTGCGGGGTTGGATGAGGGGCCCCGGTATCGCTGCGGCGGGTGCGGCGGCAAGGGGAGCCGCGATGCCCTCGTGTCCGGCGCGGAGCTCTGTCGGCAGTACCGGGAGGCGGCCCGGGGGTGCAGGACGTGGCGGGGCGCCGCGCTGTTCCCGAAGCGAGGCATTGTGCCCGATGTGCTGACGTTTCTGGCGTCCGGCGCCTGTGTCGCGGCCGCTGCGGCGCTGAACGCCCCCGCCGTCCTTGCCGGATGGTGGGCTGGGCGGCACATGCCGGATGGGCCCAACGTGGTCCTGCTCTGGAAGGCCCTGGCCGGCCTGACCGTCCTCCTCGTCGCCGCGCCCCTGCTGTGGGGGGTATTGCTCCTCGCCGGGGCCCCCTGGGCCGTGGCGGCGCACGTCATCGTTACGCTTCTTGGCTGCAGGCTGCTGGACATCATGCGGAGGTCCGGGACGCGCCTGTGGAACTTCCGCTTCCGCCGGGATACGATGCCCCGGGTGAGGCCGCTCGAGGAGGCGCTGCATGATGCAGTTATGGCGCAGTACACGGATCCATGAACGGTTTTTCGGGGCCTTTATCCTGCTCACGCTCCTTCGTCTCCTGTGGACCGTCGGCCCCTTCTCGCCCCACACGCTCGTCTATATGGGGTCCGCGGCGCTGATGGCGGGCGGCGTCCTCCTCACCCGGGGGCGCGAGACCTCCTGCAGGTGGCGCCTGCGCCTGGCGATCTACCCCATCCTGATGGACGCCCTTTTCCCCCACATGCGCTGGGTGTCCCCCCTCATCAACGAGGGCAGGAAGGACGCCCTCCTTTGGGAGCTGGACCGCCGGCTGTTCGGCGGCAGCCTCTCCGTCTGGCTGGAGCCCATGATTCAGCCGGTTCTCACGGAGTTCCTCAGCTTTTGCTACATGCTCTTCATGGTCTATCTGGCCGTCTGCATCCTGGACTATCTGTTTTCCGATCTTCCCCTGGCCCGGGCCTTCTACGCGGGGATGTTCTCCGTATACGGAATCGGCTACATCGGCTACACCCTGGTCCCGGCGCTGGGCCCCTACCTCGCCTTCGCCGGGGAGTTCTCCGTGCCCCTGGAGGGGTACTGGATGACGGACTTCCTGGCCGCCTGCTATCCCTATGGGACGAATGGCACGGACGTGTTCCCCAGCCTGCACTGCGCGGTGAGCGCCTACATGCTCTTCTCGGACTGGGCGTGGCGGCGGAAGCGGTTTTGGCTGTTCCTGATCCCCTGCGTCGGAATAGGGTTCTCCACGATTTATATGCGCTATCATTATGGGGCGGACGTCCTGGCGGGCTTCGTGCTGGCGGCGCTGGGACTGCTCATCGAGCGCCGCGAAGCCCGGGCGCTCCGTGCCGAACGGTAAGGGAGGTCCTTCCATGTCCTATGTCCTGAAGTTCAGCGACCCCGAGGCGGAGCTGCTCCCCCGAAGCGGGGGCAAGGGTTCCAGCCTCTCCAAACTTTTCCGCGCCGGATTCCCGGTCCCGCCGGGCTTTATCGTCACGCCACAGGGATACGCGGAGTTTTTCGCGTCGGTCCCCGGGGCCTGGGAGGCCGTGGAGGCCCTGCCCTTCGACAGTCCCGACAGGCTTGTGCCCGCCGCTGCGGCGCTGCGGGAGCGGATGAAGGGCGTCCTCCTGCCGGAGGGGCTGGCCGCCGAGGTGCGGGAGGCCCTGGCCGGCATGGAGCCCGGCGCGTACTCCGTGCGCTCTTCCTCCACGCTCGAGGACCTCGCGGGAGCTGCCTTTGCCGGGCAGCACGACACCTATCTGAACTGCGTCGGCGCGGAGGAGATCCTGGAC
>NZ_CAUUGJ010000125.1:0-6233 GCF_963544685.1 uncultured Fretibacterium sp.
GCCGATGGACCGTGCCCAGCTCCGCCATGCGCAGCGGCAGGTCGCGGTAGCTGCGGAGCTGCGTCTTGTAGACCAGGATGCCGCCGGGACAGTTCATCGGCTTGACGGCGAAGGGCTTCTCGTCGATCTCGGTGAAGTACATGTTCTCCTTGTAGTGGTCCCAGTGCCCGGACTGAATCCACAGCGAACGGTCCAGGATCAGCGGCGTGCGGATCTCCACGTAGCCGCGCTTCAGGTGCTCCCGACGCCAGAAGTCGGTGAGCGCATTCAGGATGGCCATCCCCTTGGGGTGGAAGAACGGGAAGCCCGGCCCCTCGTCGTGGAGGCTGAAAAGGTCCAGCTCGCGCCCCAGCTTGCGGTGATCGCGCAGCTTCGCCTCCTCCAGGCGCTTCAGGTGCTGTTTCAGCTCGTCCGGCGTGGCGAAGGCCGTGCCGTAGACGCGGGTCAACATCTTGTTCTTCTCGCTGCCGCGCCAATAGGCCCCCGCGACGGAGAGCAGCTTGAAGTGGCGCAGCCAGGACGTGTCGGGGACGTGGGGCCCCCGGCACAGGTCCACGTAGTTCCCCTGCCGGTAGAGCGAGACGCCCGGGACATCCAGGTCCGTAATCAGCTCCACCTTGTAGGGGTCGCTGCGGTCCCCGAAGAACCTCAGCGCCTCGTCCCGCCCCATCTCCACCCGCTCGACCCGCTCCGCCGCCCCCGCGAGGCGGCGCATCTCCGCCTCGATGGCGGGCAGGTCCTGCTCCGTGATCACCGCCCCGGCGACGTCCACGTCGTAGTAGAAGCCGTCCTTGATGCAGGGCCCGATCCCGAAGTGCGTTCCGGGATAGAGGTTCTCGATGGCCTGGGCCATCAGGTGCGCGCAGGAGTGGCGCAGGATGGAGAGCCCCTCCTCCGAGCCCGCCAGAACGGGCTCGAGCGTCCCCCCGGTCGAGACCTCCCGCTCCAGGTCCAGCAGCTCGCCGTTCAGCTTCCCGGCCAGAGCCTTCTTCTCCTGACCCAACCCGGCCAGCGCCTCGGACACCTTGACCGATCCCCGGTCGAACTCGCAGACCTTCCCATTGTTACCCTCAAAACGCAGCATAATCCATCCCCCCAAAATTTTGGAATAAAAAAAGCCCACGTTGTCTCCACAAACATGGAGACGACGTGGGCGCATTCGTGTCGCGGTTCCACTCCATTTCCGGCATGGCCGCCCGGCGGCCTCCGGCTCTCGAACCCGCTGTATGGGGCGGGGCCCCGACGCCTTATCCCGATGTACGGCCTCGGCGTCCGCTCGGAGGGGGTCTTCGCCTCGTCCGACGCGGCGGAACTCTCAGCCAGCGGCTCCGCCTCTCTGTGCGTCTCCTCCTCGGGGCAGAAAAAGCCCTCCGGTGAGGTTACTCGTCCTCTTCATCGCGACTCACTCGATATCGATAATGCGTGACAGGATACCACCAAACACGCCTTTCGGCAAGGGGAAAGCACGGGGAAACGACGGGGCTCAAGGGCCCCGCCCTATTTCGGCGCTCTGCGGAAGCTCACCCTCAGGTCGCAGACGTCGCCCCGCGTCCGGTAGCGGAAGAACGCAAGGGGGCGTCCGGCCTCGTCAAAGTCCCGGCGTTCCAGGAGCAGGATGGGGTCGCCCTCCGACAGCCCCAGCAGTTTCCCGTCCCCGGGGTCCACGGGGACGATCTCCAGGCTCTGCTCCGTCCTGAACGATGTCCTGCCGTAGTAGCGAAAGACCTCCAGGACGGAGAACGCCATGAACTCGATCCCCTCGATGCCCGGAAAGACCTCCCGGGGCAGGTAGAACTCCTCGATGTAGAGGGGCTGGCTCCCCTCCAGGACGCGCTGCCTGACGTGGAAGAGCGGATCGTCCGCAGGGACGGCCAGCTTCCTCCCGTAATAGGGCCCCGCGGCACGAAGCGCCTTTTTCAGGACCTGCCGTCTCAGCCGGTGCGGTTCCCGGAGCCGAAAGCCGAACTCCCCCTCGCCCAGGCGGGTCTCCGCCTTCAGCCTCACGTAGACGCCCTTCCCCGCGACGCTCCTCAGCAGCCCTTCTCGGACCAGGAGGGCGACGGCCTCCCGGACCGTCCGGCGGTTCAGGCCATAGGCCGCGGCCAGCTCGTTCTCGGAGGGGATCGCTGTCCCCGGCGGATACTCCCCCTCCTCGATCTTCGCCCGCAGCACCTCCCGGAGCTGGGCTCTGTAGCTCGGAAACCCTTCGTCCCTGGGCATCAGGCTTCTTCCTCGCGGCAGGCGGCGTTGTGATAGATGAGACGAATCCTGTCGCTCCGTATGACGCTCTTGCAGTACTCGACGGGCGTGCCCCCGCCATCGGTGACGACGGAGCGGACAAAAAAAGCGGGGCTCCCCTCGGAGACCCGCAGATGCCGCGCCTCCCACGCGTCCACGTAGGTAACGCTTATCGTCTCCTGTCCGACGGACAGGTCCGCGCCGTATTCCTCCTCGAGGACCGAGTACAGGGAACTCGAGGAGAGGGTTCGGTCGGAGATTCCGGGAAAGGCCGCCTCGCTGAGGTAAACGTACTCCAGAAGCAGGGGCTCCCCATCGAGCCGGCGAAGCCTCACGGCATGAAAAATGGACGTCCCCAGGGGAACCCGCAGGAACTTGCTCACGGACTTCGGGGCCTCGAAGGAACCGGACCTCAGGACCACGGAGTCCGGCTCCTTCCCCATCGAGCGGCCCCACTGGGTGAACGACAGAAGGTCCGTCAGGTCCTTTTCGAGCCTGCGTCTTTCGACGTAATGCCCCGACCCGACGCGGCTGGCGATCCTCCCCTCGAGGCGCAGAAGGAAGAGCGCCCGCCGCAGCGTCTCCCGGTGGACGTTCAGGGCGCCGCAGATCTCCCGCTCGCTGGGAAGCCGGCCTCCACGCGCCGGGTCGGATTCCTCGAGAAGGCAGAGGAGCCGCTCCTTCGCTCTCTCGAAAGGCGTGATCTCCTTAATGGTCCGTCAGCCTCCCGACTCCCTCTCTCCCGCTCCCGCTACAGGATGTTCCGTTCCGTATCCTTGTCGAAGACGTGGATGCGGTTCCAGTGCACGTGGAACTCGGCCTCGTCCCCCACCGTCTTCTCCGTATCCGGGACGACCCGCGCCACGACCTGCCGGCCGAAGAGCGTGGAGTAGAGAAGCGTCTCGGACCCCATGAGCTCCGCCACCTCCACGGTGGAGCGAAGGCGGGAAAATCTCTTCGTGAGGGGGTTGACCTCGCTCTCGTGAAGGCTTTCGGGGCGGATTCCGGCCACGACCTCCCTGCCCACGTAGCCCCCCTCCTTCAGCTTTCGTTCCCGCTCCTCGGAGACCCCCAGGACGCTGCCGTCCGGGAGCCGGATCTGAAGGACCCCATCCTCCTCGACGACCGTCCCGGGGAGGAAGTTCATCTGAGGGCTTCCGATGAAGCCGGCCACGAACATGTTGACCGGCCGGTCGTACAGCGCCTTGGGGGCGTCTATCTGCTGAATCTCCCCGCCGTTCATGATGACGATGCGGGTCCCCATCGTCATGGCCTCGGTCTGGTCGTGGGTCACGTAGATGAAGGTCGTCTTCAGGCGGTTGTGCAGCTTGGCGATCTCCGCACGCATCTGGACCCGCAGTTTGGCGTCCAGGTTCGAGAGGGGCTCGTCCATCAGGAAGACCCGGGGCTCGCGGACGATGACCCTCCCCAGGGCGACGCGCTGGCGCTGGCCCCCCGAGAGCGCCCTGGGCTTTCGGTGCAGCAGGTCCTCAATGCCCAAGATCTCCGCCGCCGCCCTCACGCGCTTTTCGATGACGTCCCCGGGGACCTTGCGGAGCTTCAGGCCGAACGCCATGTTGTCGTAGACGGTCATATGCGGGTAGAGGGCGTAGTTCTGGAACACCATGGCGATGTCCCGGTCCTTGGGGCAGAGCCCGTTCACCAGGGCGCCGTCGATGTAGAGCTCCCCCTCGCTGATGTCCTCGAGCCCGGCGATCATCCGCAGGGTGGTGCTCTTTCCGCAGCCGGAGGGTCCGACCAGCACGATGAACTCCCGGTCGTCGATGGTCAGGTTGAAGTCCTTGACGGCGACGACGCCCCCGGGATAGACCTTCTTGAGCCCCTTCAGTTCCAGACTGGCCATGGCGTTCCTAGTACGGCACCTTGCCCATGTAGCGACGGGTCTTGAGGGGATGGTTTCTCCTCTCCGCCAGGGCGTCGCTGTAGCGGCCGAGCACGGCCAGCAGGATGAACGGGCCGTAGATTCCGCGCCGCTCCGGGGCTATTCCCTCCAGAGGATAGTTCTTCGTGTCGATCAGATGGGCCCTGCGGGTGTACTGTTCGGCAAACTTGACCACGCGCTCGGTGAGGGGCCGGGTCTCGTCCTCGCCCTGGAATATCAGCAGGTTGGTGTCCTCCGTGAGGATCTCGAAGGCCCCGTGGAAGAACTCCCCCGCATGGATGGACTGGGCGGGAATCCACTGCATCTCCTGGAGGATGCACATGGCGTAGGAGTAAGCCTCGCCCCAGTTGATGCCGCTCCCGGTGACCATGAAGAAGGTCTGGTCGTGATTCTTCTCGGCGAACTCCCGCGCCTCGTCCCCGGCAGCGGCGCGGATGCGCATCAGCCCCTCCGGCAGAAGGCTCAGCTCCTTCTGCACCTGCTCGTAGTCGATGCCGTATCCCAGCTTGTCCAGGAGGCAGAAGACGATCTGATAGAGCATGATGAGCTTGGAGTCCGTGACCCCGAACGGCGCATCGTTGGCGAAGACGTAGTCCACGGTCTTGCCCAGCGGGGTGTCCGCCTTGCCGGCAAAGGCTATGGTGCGGGCGCCCCTCGAGCGGGCCAGCTCCGCGGCGGCCACGGTCTCCTTCGTCGTCCCCGTATAGGACGAGAGGATCACCAGGGAGCGCTCCGTCAGCGCCTTGGGCTTCATGTTCAGGAACTCGCTGGAGTTGTAGGGGGCCGAGGGAAGCGCCGTGTGAAGGGCCATCAGATACTGCAGCGGATACATGACCGCAAGGGAACCGCCGCAGCCCACGAAGAAGACGCTGTCGATCGGCTTCTTCGTGATCTCCTTCATGGCCGCCTCGATGTTCTCCCTCTCCCGGATGCCCCGCATGAGCACTTCCCTGTATTCCTGGTGAGACTGTTGAGCCTGAAGATCACTCATAGCTATCCTTTCACTCCTCCCGAGGTTATGCCTCGAATAAACTGTTTCTGAAAGATCAGGAAAAGAGCCACCATGGGCAGGGCGGAAAGCGTCAGCCCCGCCATGAGGATCGTCCATTCGGTGCGCAGACTGCTCTTGAGCCCCATCAGGCCGATGGGGATGGTCCTCAGGCTGTCGCTCTCGATGAACACCAGGGCGAACATGAACTCGTTCCAGCAGCTCATCGCGGTGAACAGGGCGGCCGTGACCAGGATGGGCTTGCTCATGGGAAGGATGATCCTGTAGAAGACCGTCCAGGCGGAACAGCCGTCGATGTAGGCGGAGTCCTCTATCTCCCTTGGGAGCGACAGCATATAGGACCGGATCAGGAAGGTGGTGAAGGGGATCCGGTAGGCGACGTAGGGAATGACGAGGGCCCAATAGGTGTTGTAGAGCTTCAGCCTTTGAAGCAGCCTGAAGAGCGGGATCAGGCTGACCTGAGGGGACAGCATGAGCCCTCCGAGGACGAAGAGGAGCAGGACTCCCTGCCCCCGAAACTCGAAGCGGCTCAGGGCGAAGGCCGCGCAGGCGCTGATGAAGAGGGTCAGGCAGACCGAGGTCCCCGTGACGATGATGCTGTTCAGAAAATAGCGCCCCACGCCGCCCCTCCACGCGGTCGCGTAGTTCTCCCACAGAAATTTTTCAGGAAGCCCCCAGGTGTTCAGAAAGAGCCCCTGATTGTCCTTGAAGCCGCTGAGGACCATCCAGACCAGCGGCAGGATGATGAGCAGTGCGTAGAGGGCGAGAAGTCCGAGGACGAGGAGGTGTCCCGCCCTCCATCGGTTGTCGTGCATCATGGCGATGACCTAACTTTCCTGCCGTTTCGACGCCAGCAGCTGGACGAGCGTCATGGTGAAGGTGATGGCGAAGATCGTCGTGGCGATGGCCGAGGCCAGCCCCATCTCGTCGTTGCGGAACCCCGCGCGGTAGAGATAGGAGGCCAGCACCTCCGTGCTGCGTCCCGGCCCGCCGGCCGTCATGACGTAAACCTCGTCGAAGACCTTGAACCCTCCGATGAGGGTGATGATCACGCACATCACCAGCGTGTCCTTGACCTGGGGC
>NZ_CAUUGJ010000126.1:0-6143 GCF_963544685.1 uncultured Fretibacterium sp.
CGCCGTCTCGATATCGTTCGGGACGTTCTGCCCGGCCGTGAGGAAGGAGACGGGGCGCCCCAGGGTCTGCTGCACGCTGAACACGGCCCCGCAGCTGACCGTCTCGTCCAGCTTGGTGAAGATCAGATGGGAGACCGGGATATCCGGGATATGCTCCACGACGTCCATCATGTCCCCGTACTTCATGTTGGCAGCAAGGACGAGGTGCACCGCGTCGGGCGCGAAGGCATCGTAGAGCGTCTTGAAGGCCTCCAGGCTCCTGCGGTCCCTCTGAGCCCGTCCCGCCGTATCCAGCAGGACGAGGTCCGCCTCCGGGTGCCCGTCCAGCACCGAGGGAAAGCTGTCCGCGCCAAAGACGACCTCCAGGGGCACCCCCAGTATCTTAGCATAGGTGCGCAGCTGGTCGACCGCGGCGATGCGGTAAGTATCGCTGGTGAGGAGCAGGACGTTCCGATGCTCCAGAAGCGCCTGAACCGCGGCCAGCTTGGCGATCGTCGTCGTCTTTCCGACGCCCGTGGGCCCCAGGAACATCACCTTGCGGCCCCCCGCGGCGTCGCCCCCCCCGTCCCCCGAGCACGGGATCCTCGACGCCAGCCATTCGACGAAGGGAAGGGACCGGTCCGAGGACCCGTAATCCGCCAGCAGCTTCTTTATGATGCCCTCGTCGACCTCGGCGGCCCTCAGCCGTTTCCCGACGTCCTGCCCGTCCCCGGCGCCCGGACTTCCCACCAGGCCGGGCACCGGCAGCCCCGCATGAAAGGCCGTATCGGCCCTCGCGGGCTGGGGTTCGGGGCCCTGTGCTTTGGGGATCCCAAGGCGCTCCATCAGAGAGTCCAGGCGCTGCGACAACGCGCCGACCTCATCCTTCAGCATCCGAGCCTCGGAGACGGGAAGCGCCCCCTCCGGCCTGACGTGCCGAGCGTTGTTCAGCCCCTCGGAGGAAAGCTGAACGCTGTCCCCGTCCGCAGAGGAGGCAACCCCTCCCCCGGCCGCGGCATAGGCCGCCCTGGCGGACCCGGCCTGGGAGGGAGAGGGAGGCGGGGTCCCGGCGGAGCGCTCCTTGAACTCCATGAGCTTCTGGAAGGCGATGAGGCTTTCCCGGCGCGTGAGCTCGTCGTCCCGGGACTCCCGGGCGCGGGGCTCCTTTTTGGGCTCCTCCTCCAGGATGCCGGCCGTCACCATCAGGACCGAACGCTGGAAAAAGCCCAGGATCCCACCGACGCGCACCGCCCGCGTGGAGAGGATCACCGCATCCTTGCCCAGCCGCTCGGCCGCCAGCCTCAGAGCATCCGCGTCGTCCCTGGCCTCGAAGGATATCTGATTGACAACCCTCATCTATTCCACCATTCCCACCGTTTTGATTTGTATTCCGTGAGCGATCTCGTTGTACGATACCACAAAAACGTTCGCCACGGAGCCCTCGATCAGACGCCGGACGATCAGCCTCACGTTGGGGTGCACCAGCAGCACGGGGGTATGGCCCTTCGCCAGCATGTCGTCCACGGCCCGCGAGATCGCGGCGATCATCTTCTGGACCTCGCGCGGGTCCATGTTCAGCTGCCAGCCCCGGGCCAGGTCTCCATCCATGCTCGCCATGATCTTCTGCTCCCAGTTCGGCGAGAGGGTCGCCGCCGTGATCACGCCGTCCTCCCCCTGAATCTTGAGGGAGATCAGTCGGGACAAGGACTCGCGCGCCCGCTCCGTCAGGAAGTCCACGCTCCGGGACAGCTTGCCGTAATCCGCCAGGGCCTCGAAGATCGTCACGAGGTCGCGGATCGGGATCTGCTCCCGGATGAGGTTCTGCAGCACCTTCTGGATCTCGCCGAGCGACAGGGAGGCCAAGAGCTCCTCCACGACGGCCGGGGCGGTCTCCTTGACCATATCCGTGAGCTTCTGGACCTCCTGGCGGGTCAGGAGGTCCGCCCCATTCCGCCTGATGACCTCCGACAGATGGGTCGCCAGCACGGACGGCGCGTCCACGACCGTATAGCCCATGGCCTCGGCCTTGTCCCTGAGGTCCGGGGATATCCAGAGCGCCGGCAGCCCGAAGGCGGGCTCCTTCGTCGGGATCCCGATCAGGTCCTCCTCCACCCCGCCCGTGTTCATCGCCAGGTAATGGTCCGGCAGCAGCTCGCCCCGCCCGGCCTCGGCCCCCTTGACCCTGAGGACGTACTCCGTCGGCTTGATCTGGATGTTGTCGCGGATGCGGATGGGGGGGACGACGACGCCCAGCTCCACGGCCATCTGCTTCCGTATGGTCCCGATGCGCTCCAGCATGTCGCCGCCCTGGGCCGGGTCCACCAGCGGGATGATCGCGTACCCGATCTCGGCCTCCATGGGGTCGACGGTCAGAAGGCGCATGACGTCCTCCGGCGAGGCCGGCGCGGGGCGGCTCTCGCCCTCCGCCTGCGGCGCTCCGGGCGCACCGCCCCCGGGCACCGGCGTCTCACCGGCCTGCGGCGCTCCGCCCTCGATCTCCTGCGCCGTCCCCTCCCGCGCCACCATGTAGCCCATGCCCCCCATCAGGGCGGCCAGGATGACGAACGGGACCGTCGGCAGCCCCGGGATCATTCCCAGGGCAAGGAGGAGGCCGGACCCGATGTAGAGGGGGCGGGGGTACCTCGTGAAGGCGACCACGATATCCTGCCCCAGGTCGGAGGCCGCGGCCGCGCGCGTCACGAT
The DNA here is from genome assembly GCF_963544685.1 of uncultured Fretibacterium sp. Taxonomy (NCBI): domain Bacteria; kingdom Thermotogati; phylum Synergistota; class Synergistia; order Synergistales; family Aminobacteriaceae; genus Fretibacterium; species uncultured Fretibacterium sp. Next base: position 2,683 of record NZ_CAUUGJ010000126.1, read on the forward strand.
GACGCCCGTGGCCGTGGAGAAGAGCAGGGCCGGGATCTGGGAGACCAGGCCGTCGCCGACGGTCATCAGACTGTAGAGCGCGGCGGCCTTCCCAGCGGGCATCCCCCTCTGGAAGACGCCGATCGAGAGGCCGCCCACGATGTTGATCATCGTGATGATGAGGCCGGCGACGGCGTCCCCCTTGACGAACTTCGAGGCTCCGTCCATCGCCCCGTAGAAGTCGGCCTCCCTCTGGATGTCCCTGCGCCGGGCCCGGGCCTCCTGGTCGTCGATGAGCCCGGAGTTCAGGTCGGCATCGATCGCCATCTGCTTGCCCGGCATGGCGTCCAGGGTGAAGCGCGCCGCCACCTCCGCGACGCGCTCCGCCCCCTTCGTAATGACCAGAAGCTGGATGATGACCAGGATCAGGAAGATCACGACGCCGACGATGTAGTTGCCGCCGACGACGAAGTTGCCGAACGCCATGATGATCTCGCCGGCGTAGCCGTTCAAAAGGATGAGGCGGGTCGTCGAGACGTTCAGGGCGATGCGGAACAGCGTCACGATCAGGAGCAGGGTCGGGAACACCGACAGGTCGAGCGCCCGCTTGACGTAGAAGGTCACCAGAAGGACGACGACCCCCAGGGTGATGTTGGCGGCGAGCAGGACGTCGATCAGGCCCGTGGGGAGGGGAATCACCATCATGACGACGACGAGGACCATCAGGAGTGCCACGCCGACGTCCGAGTAGTGCAGAATCTTTTTCAGCATGGACTTCTCGAGCCCCGCAGTCTCAGCCAAGCTGGTCCCTCCCGAGCGAAATCCCGGCGGCCCCCCGGAGGCCGACGCCGTGCGGCGCGGTCCCGCCCCGCAAACTCCGTGGGACCCGCCCGTCTATCCTCTTCATTGTACACGAAAAGAGGCAAAAAAGCCGTCCCACGAGGGGGACGGCTTTCGCAAGACAGAAATTGAAACAGCGTTTTCCCGATGAGGACGGACGGTCAGGAACGACGCCTCCGCGCGAGGGGCAGAAGCAGCGGGACCAGCAGGAGCATCGCCCCCAGCCCCGGGCCGATGCCGCACCCACTCTGCACGTCTTCGATCCCGGGCCTCTCCGTCCCCTCCTTCCATATCGCACTGGTCGACTGGATCTCCGTCCTGCCGATGACGTCCAGGTCGATCGTTCCGTAGATGTCCACCTTCCCGGACGTGACGGAGGTGAGCATCACCTTGTAGGTCAACCCCTCCTTCGTCTTCACCGGCGGCAGGTAGAACGGATTGCTCAGCGTCGGCCGCAGTTCCGGAAGGGGAACGGGGACGCGCAGGGTCTCGCTGTAGCGCTCCGTCCACGCCTTGATGTTCATCCGGGAGGCGTCGAGACGAAGCCACAGGTCGTAGCCCGTGATGCAGCGCTTCCCCTCGTGGATCGCCGTGTGGATGTCCAGGGTGCCCTCGAGGGCCAGCTGAACGCGCACCCTCTTTTCCCCGTACCCCTCGCCCTGGATCAGCCAGCGGCCGGCGATGTCGTAGGACACCGGCTCCGCCGCCGCCGGAAGGACGGCGCAACAGACCGACAACAGCACCGCCAGAAGGAACATCCCATAACGCTTGTTCTTCAACATCTCAAAAACCTCCGTTTCAAACGGCCGGGCCCCGCGAGTTCACCCTCGGAGGGGAAACACCGCGGACGCTGAAGGCCGTCAGTTCTCCAGCACGACCTCCGTCTCGAAGACGGGAGTATGGTCGATCGTGCTGCGTACCGTGCAATCGGCCTCGCTCTCCTCCACGACGGCCCGCACCTGCTCCAGGGACGCGTCGGTCCTCATGAAGACCTTCGTCCTTACGATATCGAGGGCGGAGCGGCCGGTGTCCGGGGAACGCACCCCTTCGATCTCGATCCGCAGCCCCTCGTAGGCCAGCCCCTTCTCCTCCATCGTCGCCCGGATGGTCATCCCCAGGCATCCCGCGATCCCCGACAGAAGCAGGTCCACGGGGCAGAACCCGACCACGGGCACGGAATCGGACTTCATCGTCCGGCTCATCAGCAGCCTGTGCCGCCCCACCGTGTACTCGAAGGAGTAGGCGTCGCGCTCCTCCGCCCTCAGCTTAAACGTCTTTCCCGCACCGGCCATGATGTCCTCCCATTCCTCTCCTCAAGGGGACGCCCGCGCACCCCGCCGATCGACCTCCGCCGAAAGGGGGTCGCCGCGTCCGCCCCTGTTTGCCCCCGGATCGAAAAACCGAGCTCCATTATAACAAAACGCCGCCGCAGGAGATAAGAGGAGCCGCCCCGGGGCGGCTCCTCCCATGAAACCTTTCTCGTTTTTTCTCCTCGAGCCCTTCTCCGGGGCTTCCCACGCCCTACCAGGCGCAGACGATGGCCCCCTTGTACTTCTCGTCCACGAACGCCTTCACCGCATCGCTGTTGTAGCACTCGACCAGGGTCTTGAACTCCGGCCGGGCCTCCTCGCCCTCCCGCACCACGATGACGTTGACATAGGGGGACTTGCTGCTCTCGATGAAGAGCGCGTCCTTCGCGGGGATCAGCCCCGACTCCACGGCGTAGTTCGTGGTGATGACCGAGAGGTCGGAATCCTGGATGGCCCGCACCATCTGGGAGGCCTCCAGCTCGACGAACTTCAGGCCGTGCGGGTTCTCCGTGACGTCCAGCACCGTCGGCAGGAGTTTGGCGTCGGGATTGACCTTGAGCAGCCCACGGTCCTGGAGCAGGAGCAGCGCGCGCCCCCCGTTGCTGGGATCGTTGGGGATCGCGACCGTCATCCCGTCCTTCAGCTCGTCCACGCTCTTGAGCGTTTTCGAGTACGCGCCCATCGGCATCAGGACCGTGCTGCCGATCGAGACCAGCTTGTACCCGCGGTCCTTCATCATCGCCTCCAGATACGGCAGGTGCTGGAAGGAGTTCACGTCGATGTCCCCGTCGGCCAGCGCGGCGTTGGGAAGGATGAAGTCCGCGAAGCGCACCAGCTCCACCTCGAGCCCCTTCTCCGCCGCGAGCTTCTGCACCAGCTCGCCGATCTCCTCATGCGGGCCCCCGTCCACACCCAGCTTGATCTTCGCCGCCTCCGCACTCCCGACCCCAAGGGAAAGGACAAACAACGCAGCCAACACAACCCCAAACTTCTTCAACACAACGACAACCTCCTTAACCATCGAACGAACTTAACCCAGCGAAACACCGCAGGGGCTTCGCCCCCGCACCCCCATCAGGGGAGCGAGCTCCCCTGAACCCCATCGCACAAAGCACAAAAGCTGCAAAACGCCGCTATCCCTCCATACCCCTGCGGCGCAGCACCGCCCGAACCGTCCAGTCCCCGGCGGTCTGGATGGCCTGCACCATGACGATCATCACGACGATGGTCGCCAGCATGATATCCGGCCGGAACCGCTGGTGGCCGAAGCGGATGGCCAGGTCCCCCAGCTGTCTCTTATACACATCTCCGAGCCCACGAGACGGAGCTACA
>NZ_CAUUGJ010000127.1:0-5996 GCF_963544685.1 uncultured Fretibacterium sp.
TCCTCCTCGGTCCGGGTCCCGGACAGGCGCTTGAGCCGGCGGACGGCCCCAAGCCGGGCCTCCAGCTCCTCCCTCTCCTGCGCCTCGTTCGAGCGCGAATCCAGAACGTCGCGAACGGACTCGGCGACGTCCGCGAAGGCCTGCGCGCCCTCCGTCAGGGTGCGGCGCCCCTCGTCGCGCTCGGACTCCGGCAGGAGCTCCAGCAGGGACTCCGCGAGGTTCCGCAGCTCGTCCAGAAGGCCCTGTTCGGAGAGTCCCCCGGTGAGGCGGTCTAGGTTCTGCCGCGCCCGGTCCTGAAGGGACAGGCGGCGGCCGAGCGCACCCAGCCGCTCCTCGAGGCTGCCCTCGAGCCCGGGCTCGGGCCGCACCCTTCGGACCAGCGCCAGAACCTCGTTGGCGTTGGCGTAGCGGCGCTCGATCTCGGTCCGCCGCTCGTTCATCGTCCTCAGGTCCCGGTCGCAGGCGCGCGCCCGGTCGAATACGGTGCGAAGCTCCTCGGCCGCCGCGCGGGTCCCGGAATCGGTGCAGGCGTCCACCATGGAGAGCTGCCGGCCGACGTCCAGAAGCTCCATCTGTGCGAACTGGCTTTGAATGCGGAGCAGGAGCCCCGCGGCCTGAGCGCAGGTCCCCAGGGGGACCGAGAGGCCCTGAAGGGCGCAGCGGGAGCGGTCTCCGCGCGACAGGACGCGCCGCACGAAGAGGGCCCCATCCTCCGGCTGGAGGGAGTCGTCCAGGTCGGGGAAGCGGGCGTCGGTCAGGAACACCGCCTCGACGCCGGCCTCGTCCTCTCCTCCGCGGATCAGCGAGGACTGGCCGCGCGAGCCGGCGGCGAGCTCCAGGGCTCGGACGATACTGCTCTTGCCCGCCCCGCTCTCACCGGTGATGACGGTCAGCCCCCGGCCCAGGGGGAGGACGGTGTGCCCGATGCCTCCGATGTTCCACAGGGTGAGGCGCTCCAGCACGGCGGGTCCTATTCCCTTTCGGTCCTCGGCCGGCTCTGTCCCCAGCCCAGCTTCTCCTGGACCAGGTCGAGGAAGGTGCGTTCGGGCATGGTTATGGTGCGGACGCACTTGTCCCGCGCCGGCTCGACGTCCACCCGGTCCCCGGGGAGGACCTCGTAGCAAAGCTGGCCGTCCTGGGTCAGGGTGATGTCCCGGGAGCCGTCGCGGGGGATGAGGGAGATGCGGTCCGCCGCCGCCGCCATCAGGGGACGGGAGTAGAGCGTGTGGGCGCAGAGCGGGGCCAGCAGCATGCTGTCGAGGTGGGGCGGGATGATGGGGCCGCCCGCGGAGAGCGCGTAGGCGGTCGATCCCGTGGGGGAGGAGACAATAACCCCATCGGCGGGAAGGATGCCGAAGAAGCGGTCGTTGAAGCGCACCTCGATGTGGAGCAGGCGCGCGATGGCGTTCTTGCTCAGGACGAAGTCGTTGAGCGCGTAAAGTGTGTGGAGGGGAGCCCCGTTCCGATAGAGGACGCAGTGAAGGAGACGCCGCTCAAGGACGTTGTAGCGGCCGTTCAGGATGTTCTCCAGGTCCTCCTCCGCGCTGTCGGGCTTTCCCGAGGAGAGGAAGCCCAGATGCCCCAGGTTGATGCCGTAGAGGAGCGTCCCCGCGTCCAGGACATAGCGTGCGGCACGCAGAAACGTTCCGTCCCCGCCGACCACGATGGCGACCTCGACCGTCCCGAGCCACTCCTCGTCGGAGAGTCCCGCTGCCGTCAGCACGGAGGCCTCCGGATGCGGCAGAAGGAAGGACAGCCCCCTGTCCCGCCCCCACTGCAGCAGACGTCTGGCCATCGCGACGGCCCCCGGCTTGTGCGCGTTGACGATCATCCCCAGTTTTTTCATTCCCTGCCGTTTCCCCCCGCCCGCAAACTGTCCCGCCTTGCCGTTTTGCCTCATTATATCAGGAGCGACGGGGATTTTCTTACCGCTGGAACTCCCGGTACATCAGGCTGGGCTGGATCCCCGTGTTGTTCTGATACTTGCCGCTGCGGTAGGGATCGTAGTCGCCCGCCAGGGTGTGGTAGTAGATCTGGCAGATCCCGACCCCCGGATAGATGCGGATGGGGTGGATGCAGAAGATCTCGAGCGTCCAGTAGCCCGCGAAGCCGACGTCGCCGAACCCCGCCGTCACGTGGATGCAGAGCCCAAGCCTTCCGGTGGAGGAGCGCCCCTCGAGCATGGGAACGTAGGCATCCGTCCGGGTGTACTCGACGGTGCGTCCCAGGTAGAGCCTGCCCGGCTCCAGGAGGAGCCCGTCCCCGGGGATGGCGAGCGTCTCGGTCTCGTTGGGGGTCTTCATGTCGAGGACCCCGCTTCGGTAGATCAGCAGCTCGTCGTGCAGGGTCAGGTTGTAGCTGTTGGGGTTGAGCCTCTTCTCGTCGAAGGGGTCGATGATGATCTCCTTCCCCATGTGCCTCAGGATCTCCCGGCCGGAGAGGATCATGACGCCGCCCTCCGCCCGCCCCGCCGTCGGGCGGGGAAAACGTTTCCCATTCCGTTTTTCATGAAGGCAGACTCCTCGCTTTTCCTGATTTTTTCGTTCAGCCTCTCGTCCTTTGCCGCTTCCAGGTCTTTTTATTATAGAATATAAGGATATGGAAAACCCCGGCATGTTTTCGGAGCGTCATGCTTGTGTCGGGCTCGTCGGTTTTGAATTCATGGAGAAGAACGGAATAAAAGACAGCGAAATGGAAGAGAGCGGACGGAATTGAAGGAAAAACAAAGGTTGACGACGGAGGAGGTCCGCAGGCTCCCCAGGGACGCGACGTTTTCTCTGCTGGGGGTCGCCTCGCGCCTCGTGCGCAAGAAGGATAAAAACGACAATCCCTTCTGGGACATCTCGGTGATGGACGGGACGGGACAGATAGACGGCAAGATCTGGGGCAGCTCCGAGTGGTGGAACCTTGAGGGGGACTCCAGGATACGCCTCGACCCCCTCGCGGACGACGCGGCCCTCGGCCTGGAGGGGTGCACCGTCGGGTTGATGGGCAAGGTGGTGGAGTTTCGGGACCAGAATCAGTACAACTTCAACGTGGTGTACCGCGTGGATCAGGAGAAGTATCCGCCGCACGGCTTCGTGCGCCGCTCGCCCTTCTCCGACGAGGCGATGGAGGCCGAATTCCGCGAGCGGATCGGGGCCTGCGGGGAGCCCGTCAGGGGCTTCCTGACGAGGATCTTCTTTGAGCGGGGCCTGTGGCGGGAATACAAGGCCTGGCCCGCCGCCGTATCGGTCCACCACGCCTATGTGGGGGGACTGCTGGAGCACTCGCTGTCCGTGGCGCGGGCGGCCCTTGCCCTCGTCCGGAGCTACGCCGCCTCCGGCGTTCCGGCCGACGCGGATATCGTCGCCGCGGGGGCGCTTCTGCACGATCTGGGCAAGCTCGAGTCCTACCGCCTGTCCCCGACGCCCCAGGTGACGCTTCCCGGCAATGTCGTGGACCATATCGTCCTGGGGTACCACCGGTTCATGTCGCTGGCCGAGGAGGAGGGGTTTGACAGGGAGCGGGCCCTGGCGATCGGGCACATCCTGGTGAGCCATCACGGCAGCCGGGAGTTCGGCTCGCCGGTGCTCCCCGCCACGTCCGAGGCGATGATCGTCTCGGCTGCGGACGAGCTGGACTTCAAGCTCTACTGCTGGCGGGAACAGGTGGCCCAGATGGAGGCGGGGCGGGACGTGACCGACTTCGTCCCCGTGCTGCAGCGTCGATTGTGGCGCGGCTCCGCCGCATCGTCGGCCTCTCCGGCCGGGCCGGGCGGGGAAGAAGCTCGGCGATGAGCCACAGCCTGATCCTGTCCCGGGACCATGACGGGCGGCGGCTCGACCGCACGCTGCGGTCGATATGGCCGGCCATGCCGCTCTCCGCGATCATGCGCGGGCTCCGCATGGGGGCGGTGCGCCTGGACTCCGTTCGGGTGCGGGAGCCGGGGACGCGCGTCCGCGCGGGGCAGGAGCTCTACGTCTCCTGGGAGGGGCCGGAGGAGCGGACCTTCGAGCGGCGCTGGGGGACCGTCCCGATCCTCTGGCGCGGGGAGTCGGCGCTGGTGGCGGACAAGCCCGCGAACCTGCTCGTCCAGCCCGACGTCAAGGACGGGGACAGCGTCGTGACCCGGGTCTGGGGCATGGTCGGGGGACGGGAGGCCGGCTTCTCGCCCGCCGCGGTCCACCGCCTCGACCGAAACACGACGGGCGCGCTCGCCGTCGCCCTCAGAGGGGACGCCCTGAGGGGATTGGAGCGCCTTTTCAAGGAGAGACGCGTGACGAAGCGCTACCTGGCGATCGTCGTGGGGCGGGTCCCCGAGTCGGGGGAGGTCGATGCGCCGCTCCTGAAGGATGCCGCGGCGAACACCGTTCGGGTGGACCGGGGCGGAAAGAGCGCGCTGACGCGCTTCCAGCGGCTGGCGGGGGCGGAGGACGAAAAACTTTCCCTGGTGTCGATTGATCTTCTGACGGGGCGCACGCACCAGGCCCGCGTGCACATGGCCCACGCGGGCTTTCCCATCCTGGGGGACCGGAAGTACGGCTGCTTCGAGGCCAACCGGAGATGGGCGGAGCGGGTGCGGCGTCCTCTGCTTCACGCGGCCCTGCTGGGGTTTCCCGAGCTGCCTTCCCTGGCCGAGCTGTCGGGGCGGACCTTCCGTGCGCCCCTGCCGGAGGACATGCGCTTCTTCGCCGCCGAGTGGGGCTGGGACGATCGGGATCTGGATTGAGTTCGAGGGGGCGGTCGATGCCGAGTTGCAGAACGCGCAGTCGTTCGGTCGGCCGCGGAGCGAGGGGGATTTGAGATGATTCTGTCCGGCCTGTCCGGTTGGAGGATGTTTCTTCTGCGTTTTCTCGTCAGCCTGTTTTTCGTCGGGCTGGTCTATTGGGCGGCGGACTATTGGACGATAGGGATCTGGAACAGCCGGGAATCCCTCGTCGTGAGGGTCCTCGAGGCGGGGCCCGAGGCGCCCCGGGAGAAGGTTCCGGACGGCCGAAGCGCGGACGGGAACGGCGACGAGACCTTTCCCGCCCTCGAGCGCCCGCTGAAGGTCCTCGTACTCACGGGGGGGCAGAAGGGGCGTACCTTCGTCGTCGTCGCGACCCGCCTTGCCGGGAGCGGCGTCGATCCGATTCCGGATCATCGCTATCTGCTGGTGGAGGACACCTTCGAGGACGGCAGCAAGCAGTACTCCATAGCGGATGCCTACCGCATCCCCTCGGTCGCCGCCTTCGTCGCGCTGGTCTCGTCCCTGCTGCTGACCTTTGCCGGATGGGCGGGGTTCCGGGCCCTGCTGGGCCTGGGGCTCTCCATCGTCTGCCTGCTCTGGGGGGTGATTCCCCTGATGTCGGCGGGCTGGCCCCCGATTCCCCTGGCGTTCGCCGCCGTGCTCGTGATCTCGGTCCTGACGATCGTCTGCGTCGTCAAGCGGTCCCGCTGCCGCACGGTCGCCCTCCTCGGCAGCCTGGGCGGCGTCGGCTGCGGGTTCCTTATGGGATGGGCGATGGTCCTCTGCTGGCAGCTCAACGGGCTGGCGGGTGAGGGGGCCGCCCTGCTGGCCTCGACCCTCCCCGACATCGACGTCCGCGGGCTGCTGCTCGCCTCGATCCTGATCGGGGCCATCGGCGCGGTCCTCGACGTCGGCATCTCCATAACGGCCTCGATGGCGGAGCTCGTGGACTACGACCCGGATATCCCCCTGCGGCGCCTCCTGACGGCGGGCCTGAACGTTGGGAGCGAGGTGCTGGGGAGCATGATCAACACCCTGATCCTGGCCTATCTGGGGGCGGCGCTGCCCATGACGATCCTGATCAGCAGCGCGGGGGCCGACGTCGTCGGCCTCCTCAACGATCCGTATATCGCCCAGGAGATCGTGCAGAGCCTCGCCGGGACGGCCGGGCTCCTGCTCACGATCCCCGCGACGGCCCTGTTCTTCATCCTCCAGGAAGGGTGGACGCGCCGACGCCTCCAGGGCCTGTCTCTTATACACATCTGACGCTGCCGACGACTAGTCG
>NZ_CAUUGJ010000128.1:0-5995 GCF_963544685.1 uncultured Fretibacterium sp.
GGACGCGGACTACTTCGCTCACCCGCAGCGGTGCGCCATGGAGCATCCCGAGAGCGCTCACCGCGTGGGATTCTGGTATCCGACGACGACGATTCGGGGGACGGCCCGCAAGGCGATGCTGTGCAGCGTCCCCCTGATCGATTCGCGCGGCGGCGTATTCGGGGTCTGCGGCTTCGACGTCAGCGACCTCCATTTCAAGCGCACCACCATGCCGGCCGCCAACATCTACGGCGGCATCTTCTGCACCCTGGCTCCGGTGACGACATTGGGGCTCGACGTCTCCTCGGCGCTGGTCTCGTGGCGCTATTTCGCGGAGGAGGAGCCGGGAGGCGCGAACCTCCTGTCGCCGGCGGGCGGACGCGACGGATTCACCCTCTACAGGACCGACGGAGGAGAGCTCCTGATCGGCGGAGCGCGTCCCATGAGAATACAGCCGTCGGGGCTGTCCTGCTCCGCCCCGGAGTTCCTGTTCGCGCTGCTCGCCCCCGTGAGGGAGTACGACGCGGTCCGGTCCGCCCGAAACGGAAGGTTCGTCCTCATCCTCGCCGTGATGTCCCTGGCCGGTATCCTGGTCTCGTTTTTCTTCAGCAGGTGGTATGTCCGCCCCATCCTGAGGGCGATTGCCGCAGTGAAGGAGGGCGTCAACGAGCCGCCCGTGACGCGGATCACGGAGATCGACGATCTGATCGAGTTCCTGACGGCGCGCGCGTCCGCCGGGCGATCGGAGCCATCCGAGGGGATGGCCCCCGACACCGACCTCACGGACGACGAAGTCGAGCGCGAATTCAACGAGCGGGTGAGAACCCTGTCGCGCGCCGAGCACAACGTGTTCGACCTCTACGTTCGGGGCTGCTCCGCCGCGGAGATCGCCGCGGCCCTAGGTATCAGCCCCAATACGGTCAAGACCCACAACCGAAACATCTTCGCCAAGATGCAGGTCTCCTCGCAGCGCGAGCTGCTGATGACCTACATCGACATTCTGAAAAAACGCCGGGACCGGTAAGGTCCCCCGCACTCCCTACCTTCCTTCCGACTCGGAAAACTCCTGTCCGAAAAGGGGCGCGAATCATCCTTTTCGGCCTCATCCTTTGGGGTGATTTTAGCCCGTGAATCGTTTGGGCATCAGCCTTGAGCACCGATATCCCACCAACCCTCCCGAAATGTGAAAATCCCCCCTGGGGGGGAGGTTTTTCGTCGGTCCACAAGGATAATTGTGGATGTGTCAACTGAGGGGCGGCAGGCCGAGAGGGCTGGCGAAACGGATAGAGGGGGCCGAATGGAGGGGACCGAATGGAAAGAATCATTGGCGCGCTTTTTCTTGCGGCGGTACTGCTGACGGCCCTTGTCCTTTTGGTCAGAACCTATAACGGCCTCGTCGTGCTGAGGAGCTTTTGCGCGGAGGGATGGAGCGGGGTCCTGGCTGCGGTGCGGCGGAGACGGGCGGCCATCGTCCAGGCATTGAGGGCGATGGCGCCGGGCTGTCCCGAGGAGGTTACGCTCCTGGAAAGGGTGAAGTCGGCCTGTGCGGGAGATGCCTCCGAATGGGACGTCGGCGAGCTGCTTCGCACGGAAGCGGAGCTGGCGGAAAATCTGCCGTCCTTTCTGGCCCTCTGCGAACGAAGCCCGGAGACATCGGAGAGAATGGAGAAGGACGAGGGGCGGACGAGTATTCGAGTTCCCCTTCGGGAGCTGAGTGCGGATGTGGAGATGGCGAGGAACTATTACAACGCGACCGCCCGCGACTACAACACGCGTCTTGGACAGTTTCCGTCAAACCTGGTCGGCCGGGTGTTTCGTTTCAGAGAGGCGGAATACCTCGAATCGGATCCGTTGAGCTAAAGTTGAGCTAAAGTGGTGGAACGGGGCTGCCCCCGCAGTCGCCGGACGATTGTGAAGGGGAGGGCCCGATATGGGGACGGCGCAGGTTTTTCCGTTCGGATGTGAAAGGAGCCATTTCATGACGGAGCAGCGAAAGGGCAGTTCTTGCATTTTGTCGTTTCCCGTCGCCCGCATCCGGGGCTGCGGGGACGAGAAGGAACGTCTGCTGAAGTGCGGGTTCGAGGAAATGGGCCTGACCCGCCAGGAGTGCCGCATTGCGCTCCTGATTCTGGACGGCGGCGGAAACGGGGACATCTGCAGCGAGCTCTATATCACCCGAAATACCCTGAAGTTCCACATCCGCAACATCAACCGCAAGCTGGGCATCCACGGCCGGCGCGAGCTGGTCGGCATCGCGATGCGCATGCTGCCGCGGCCGGGAGGAACGCCTGGCGGCTCGGGCGCGCGGGGACGGATCATCAACCTCATGGAGACAGCGGCTTTTTACAGGCAACAGTGCCGGGAGAAACTGTAGGGAAGGTCGACGGGGCACGGGGGTTCGCGGTCAGCGCTCGAAGCGGGGTCTCTGCCGTTCCTCATGATCCAATTCGGGCTTGGGGAGGAGCAGCTCATAGAGCTTCGACGCGCGGAACTCCGCTGCGGCGGTCAGCTTTCCGACAGGGTCCTTGACCGCGGCGAGGCGCGTCACGATAGGGATGTCGGAGTATCGCGCCCCGTCGCGCAGCAGTTTTTTCCCGCGCTCGCTGCTGCCCAACAGGCGGGCATAGGGCACCCCGATCCTGGACGCGGCCGCCGCGGACCAGCGGTCCACCCCCGCCAGGAGCCGGACGATCTGGCGCTGAATCCGGGAACGCGTATAGCGTGCGCAGACGCAGCTTTCTACGAAGTCGTCGTAGGAAGCTGCGTCTTTATAGCGTTTGAAGAAGAGATTTTCCATCCCTTCATCCATTCCCGCGCATTTTCGCAGATCCTCGGGAGAGCTGCGGAGCAGGAGAGCCTGGAGCAGGGGCCAGAGGGGCTGTGGACCGGGGCAAAAGCGTCCCTTCATTCGAGTTTCTTCCAGGAGACGGAGCGTCGAGGAAGGCATGACGGCCCGGGCCCATCGAGGCCACCGAGAATCCTGCGCGCCCTGCAGCGCGGAACGGATGGCTGCGGCGCTCGGCAGGGGGCCGAGCTCGAGGTCGTGATATCCCGACCCCGCCCGTTGTACGGGAAGCGGAATCAAGGGGTAGCCCTGCCGCCCGATCCTCAGCAGGTAGGACAGGGCCAAAGAGTTGTTGGGTTTTGAAAGGAAAACCTCGGAGCCGGGGAGCTCCTCCTCCAGCGCTTCGCCGACGGCCCTGGGGTAGGAGAGTCCCTTGTCGAGTTTTCCCCTCAGGCTCCGCTTGAAAGAGGCCGGCTCCTGAATTAAAATATCAAGGATTGAACGTGTGTCGTAGCTGGCGTCCTCCATGCCGAAGGAGATGTGAGTCGCGATTTTTGTGCGCGCAAGCAGGTCCGCCGCCCCGGCGCCGAATTCCGGTGCTGCGTTGCAGGCGAAGAGAAAAGGCAGTTCCAGAACCAGGTCCGCTCCGCAGCACAGAGCCATTTCTGTGCGCGACCATTTGTCGGCGAGCCCGGGGATGCCCCTCTGCGTGAAGTTCGACGACAGCACGACGACGAACGAAGCGTCGGGCAGGCGCTCCCGTACCGACGCCATTTGCAGGAGATGTCCGTTGTGAAAGGGGTTGTACTCGGCCGCGATGCCGACAACGGGTGTCCGATTGTCCATATCGGTAAGTATAACGCCGTTCGAGGTCCTTGGCGACCTCCTACCACGAACGGCGTGACAAAAATCGAGAGGCGGCGGTCCCAGGAGCCCGCCGTCCGCGAAGGGCAGGTATGTGAACAATGAAGGTCTTAGTCATCAACTGCGGCAGCTCGTCCCTGAAGTATCAGCTTTTCGACATGAATGCGGAGAGCGTCCTCGCGAAGGGGCTGGTGGAGCGTATCGGTATCGACGGATCGCAGATCAAGCACACCAAGACGGGCATGGAAGCGGTGGTCAAGGCGACCCCCATCCCGGATCACAAGGTGGGCATTCAGCTTGTCCTCGACGCCCTTATGGACAAGGGGCACGGGGTGCTGTCCTCGCTGGACGAATTGAGCGCCGTCGGCCACCGGGTCGTCCACGCGGGCGAAAAGTTCTCGACCTCCGTAAAGCTGGATCCTCAGGTCATGGCGGCCCTCAGGGAGTGCATTCCCCTCGCGCCGCTTCACAATCCCGCCAATATCATGGGAATCGAGGCCGTCACAGAGGTCCTTCCCTCCGTGCCGCAGGTTGCGGTATTCGATACGGCCTTCCATCAGACCATGCCGGAGCATGCCTACATCTACGGTCTTCCCTACGGATATTACGAGAAGTACAAGGTCCGGCGCTACGGGTTCCACGGAACGAGCCATTACTACGTCTCGCGCCGGGCGGCCGAGATCTTGGACAAGCCCGTCGAGAGGCTGAAGATCGTGACCTGCCATCTGGGCAACGGCAGTTCCATAACTGCGGTTCAGGGCGGGCGGTCCATCGACACCTCGATGGGGTTCACGCCGCTGGCAGGGGTCTTGATGGGAACGCGCTGCGGCGATATCGACCCCGCCCTGGTCGCCTTCATCGCCCAGACGGAGAAGCTGGACATCAAGGACCTGGATGCGCTCTTGAACAAGAAGAGCGGTCTCCTTGGGGTCTCCGGGCTCAGCAGCGACCTTCGGGACATCGAGGAGGCCGCCGCCAAGGGAGAACCCCGTTCCAGGCTGGCCCTCGCGGTTCTGACCTATGGAATCCGGAAATATATCGGCGCCTACGCGGCCGCCATGGGTGGCATCGACGCGCTGGTCTTCACTGCGGGGGTGGGGGAGAACAGCATCCTCGTTCGATCCATGGTGTGCGAGGGGCTGGAATTCCTGGGGGTCTCCATCGATCAGGAGAAGAACAAGGTGCGGGGCAAGGAGGCGGATATCGGTACTTCCGGCTCCCGAGTCCGGGTATTGGTCGTCCCCACGAACGAGGAGCTCGTCATCGCCCGCGACACGAAACGTCTGGTCGCCGCGGATTAGCCGCCGCAATGGTGGGTTCCTTGGCCGGCCGATGCGGTTCGGGGGATGGAGGGCGAAAGGGGCCTTGCTCCCGACCTCTCCCCGGGGGAAAATGGGGTAAGGAGGACGAGGCCGAAGCGGGACTTGGGGACTGGAACTGCATCATCGCCCTGCCTCAGCGCAGCGATACGGAAACCCACGTTGAAGGGGCCTGGGACATTGCGGTCCCCGACGGCGTGGATTTCGAGGGACAGCATTTCGAGATCCCCGACGGGTGCCGTGTCCTGGCCGAGGCCTATTGGATGGAGCCCTCGCTTCTCTCCGTAAGGCTCTCCCTGACCCTCCGGGCCGAGGGCGCCTGTGCGCGCTGTTTGAGGGAGGCATCCCTTGCAATATCGGATGATTTGTTGTATCTTTATTTTTCGTCCGGGCTGGATTTGGGCAAGGACACCCGTCTGGGGTCCGACGAGGGCTTCATGCCGGTCGAGGTGGACTTCTTCGGGCGGACGCTGGATATTGCCGACCAGGTGAGGGAGAGTATTCTGCTTCTCCTGCCGCGCAAGCTCCTGTGCAGGGAGGACTGTCTTGGCCTCTGCCCTGTCTGCGGAGCCGACCTCAACGAGGGGAAGTGCGGATGTTCCCGCTCGGAGGGCGACCCCCGGCTGGAGGTTCTCCGCAATTTTCATTGAGTTCCATAGGATTTGAACTCCGAGCAGCCGGAGCCGGAATTACCGGGCTCGCTCCAGGAGATAAAGTTTTTATGTAGTTTATTCAGAAGGAGGAAATGGAAATGGCCACACCCAAGAGAAAGACCTCCCACGCCCGTACGGCGCAGCGAAAGGCGCAGTGGCTGGGATCGCTCGCCGCACCCGCCACTCTGGCCTGCCCGCACTGCGGAGAGATTGCCATGGCTTATCGCGCTTGTCCTTCCTGCGGTCACTACAAGGGGCGTAAGGTCGTGGACGCTGAAGCCGAAGCGTAGCGTTCGGTACATCTGAGGCAACTCCGAGGGCCGAGGACGGCAGCCGTCCTCGGCCCTTTGGGCTTTTTGCGTCCCTCGCCTCCCCTGCGGCGGGCGGGATTTGTC
>NZ_CAUUGJ010000129.1:0-5933 GCF_963544685.1 uncultured Fretibacterium sp.
ACACTCGACTAGTCGTCGGCAGCGTCAGATGTGTATAAGAGACAGGGGCGGCGGGCTCGACGGGGACGGGGGACGTCGGCTCGGGCATGGCCGCGGGCATCTCCCCCCCCCTCCGGGACGTCGGGGATGAGAGCGCCGGAACGGCAGGGCGTTCGGGCTCCGCCTCGGGGGCCGCCGCCCGGGCCGCCTCCAGCATCAGAAGCCCGATCAGGACGTCGGAACGCAGTCCCATCCGCGACTGACCGATCAGGCTCACGAGCCGGGACATCAGGCCCCTCAGGACGGCCTCCGGCCAGTGGGGGGACTCCGACTCCAGGTAACCCCGTTCTTGCTCGGAGACGTCCAGGCTGTCGAGGACGTCCGGCCAGCGCACGACGAGCCAGAGGTTCCGCACCAGGGAGAAGAGCTCCTCCAGTATCCGCTCGGGCGAGGCTCCCTCCGACATCATCCGCTGCATGTCCGAAAAGGAGGCGCTTCCCTGAGCGCGCAGCGCCGAAAACCATCGCTCCAGGGCCGGCCGGCTTCCCCCGCCCAGGGTCGCCTCGACGTCCTCCAGGCGGACGTGCCCATCGCCCCTGTTGACGACCTGCTCCAGCATGGAGAGCGCATCGCGGAGGGCTCCATCCGCCTGGCGCGCCACCTCCCACAGGGCCTCGGGCTGGGCGTCCGCCCCCTCCCATTCGACGATCTGACGGAGGCGGTCGAAGATCCGGCGCGTGCCGATGCTGTGGAACGGGATGTGCTGGCACCGCGAACGGATCGTCACCGGGACCTTGTGGGGCTCCGTGGTGGCCAGGACGAACACCACGTAGGAAGGCGGCTCCTCCAGCGTCTTGAGAAGGGCGTTGAAGGCCGCCATGGACAGCATGTGCACCTCGTCGATGATGTAGACCTTGTATTTCGAGGAGAACGGGGCCAGGGCCACGTGGGTCTTGAGCTCCCGGATCTCGTCGACGCTGTTGTTGGAGGCGCCGTCGATCTCGACCACGTCCAAGCTCTCCCCCCCCGCAATGGCCTGGCAGCTGCGGCAGCCGCAGCACGGCTCCCCGGACTCCGGCGAAAGGCAGTTCAGCGCCTTGGCCAGAATACGGGCCACGGTGGTCTTGCCGCAGCCCCGCGGTCCCGAGAACAGGTAGGCGTGCCCCACCCTCGATCCCGCCAGGGATCGGGTCAGGATTTCGATTGCCGCCGTCTGGCCGGCTACCTCCGAAAACCTCTGAGGACGATATCGACGATATAACGAAACGCCCAAAACCAAGCCTCCCTATAAGCAGGCGACCGCCCACCGCGGGACGTCAAGCCCCATGAGGCGTGTCGATCGCCCCCGGCGCAGGCGTGCGGCCGCACAGCGAGGTCAGGACACGGCGCATCCCCTGCCGGTAAGGCGACCGGCAAGTTCACTCCGTTCGCCGTCCGCTCACGGCTCCTTGCCTGCCGCAGCAATGTTGCGGCGCAATATCCCGGAAAAGTGGCACATCCTGCGATGCCGGGGCAACGCGACCTGCAGAGCTTTTCAATTTTACCATCAACCCCCTTTTTGCCATCCCCCCTCGCTGCGTGGTTCCTCCCCGACTCGCCGCAGGGGGCGATGCCGCGGCATGCGATATTGCGATATAATGGGCGCGAGGGGGAGATACGTTTCTCTCACCGTAAATGACGAGGGAAGGGGAGAGCTCGTGGTGAAGAAATACGTCTGCACCGTCTGCGGATATGTCTACGATCCGGAAGTCGGGGATCCGGATTCGGGCATCGCATCGGGGACCGCGTTCGAGGACATTCCGGACAGCTGGGTATGCCCGCTTTGCGCCGTAACCAAGGACATGTTCGAACCGGAGTGAAATCACCGCTCCGAACGACCGCAAAAAACGATTGGCCGTCGGCCAATCGTTTTTCCTTTCGGTGAGCGGCCCCGTCGCGCCCTCCGCGAAGATCGGGTGCGGGCGTACAGCCGTTCTCCCTCGTGACCAACCACTTTTCACTGGAGTGATTTCGGAATGCAAGCCATCCTGATCGTTCTCCCCATCTTTCTGCTCATCGCCTTCGGCTGGCTGCTGCGGCAGAAGGGCTTCTTCACCCCTCAGACCATGAAGGAAAACAACTCCCTGCTCTACTGCTTCGCGATGCCCGCCCTGCTGTTCCGGGGCATCCTGGGGGCCGAGAGCCGGATTCCGAACGCGGGGCTTTTTACCCTGGCGGTCTGCAGCCCCTACCTCATCACCGTCCTCCTCGTCTGGCTTCTGGCCCGCAGGGGCGAACCCGTCCGGCGGTTCGCGACGCTCTCCCTGGCGGCGACGCGGGGCAACCACTTCTTTGCGGGGCTGCCGATCCTGGGGCTTGCCCTGGGGGAGGCCGGCATCGCGGCGGGGACGCTGCTCCTGGCTTTCTCCCTGGCCTTCATGCAGTTCTTGTCCATAGGAAGCGGGCAGCTCGCCCTCTTCGGTTCGATCTCCGTCGAAAGCCTCAAGAGGACGGGGCTCCGGCTGCTCAGGAACCCCCTCTTTCTCGCCTGCCTTCTGGCGGTGTTTCTCATCTTCGCGAAGCTGGACCGGCTGCCCCCATGGCTGGACATGACGCTCAAGATGCTCGCCGACATCGGCACGGGGCTGGCCCTGCTCATGCTCGGGGCCAGGATCGAGCTGCAGGAGGCGGGCCGCGCCTTTCTCACGACGTGGAAGCTCCAACTGGTCAAACTGATCGTCCACCCCGCCGTGACCTGCGCGGTCCTGTCCCTCTTCGGGCTCTCCCCCATCCTCGTCCAGGCCGGGACGCTCCTCGCCGCCATGCCGGAGGCCGTGAACACGACCATCATCGCACAGGAGATGGGCATGGACGGAGACTACTGCGCCCTGGGAACGACGGCCTCGGTCCTTCTCTCCATGCTCACGCTCCCCCTGTGGCTCCACCTCCTGGGCGCCATCCGATAGACAAGCCCGCGAGCGCCGAACACGGGGGGCGCTCCGGATCACCCCAAGCCGAAGAGGGGTAGGTTGCCGGTTGACGCTCCGCGGTAAAACGGCATATCATTAGCCCCGCTGCGGACTGCGCGGCCAAACGGAAACCTGGAGGCCTGTTTTCGATGTGGTGGAGCACGCGTCTTTTTCTGATCAACATCATCCCATCTCTCTACTTTCGTCTCATTCTGGTCCAGGCACGGCACGGAGGCCCCTGGAGCTTTATCCTGGGCGGAGGCTCCGACATCATTCTCACAGCCGTCTGCGTCCTGATCGCCGCCTCCGTCCAGGCACGGACCCGCACCCGGGTCCCCAGTATCGTGCCCACACTCCTGTGGTGGCTCTACAACGCCCTCACGGCCGCCTACTTCTCGGCCATGCACGTCCTGCCCTCTCCGGAACAGGCGCGGTATCTCCTGGATCCCCATTTCCTCCTGGCATCCCTGAACGCCTCGGCGATCCTGGCGATGGTCTTCCTGCTCGCCCTCTGCCTGCTGCTCGCGCGCATGAACCTCAAACTTGTCCCGGTACGCCCGTACGTTTTCGTACTGCTTCTTCTGCCCTTCGCCGGCCAGCTCCTCTGGTTCGGGGGCGGGGAGCTCGGCAATCCCCTGGTCCAGCAAATCGCCGCCTTCTATTCGAGGGATAAGGAGCTTTCCGACATCGTCCCACGGCTGACGCACGACCTGTCCGGCGTCCCGATGACGGCCGGGCCCGCCGAAAGGCCCAACGTCCTCCTCGTCGTCCTGGAGGGCATACCCGGCGGTTACCTGCCTCAGAACGTGGAGTTCGTCAACGGGTCCGCGGATTTCGCCATGACGAAGATGAGCCGCTGGGCCGAGCGGGGACTCCGGGTCCCCAACTTTCTGGCGCATCGGAATCAGACCATCAACGGACTTTATTCGATGCTCTGCGCCGATTACCCGCGATTGACCGACGGAACGCTGATCACCCAGGAACTGCTCTCGGACCCCTCGGCCGCGTCCCGGGACACCCTGCCGAACATCCTGGCCCGGAACGGCTACAGCACGACCTACCTTCAGGCCGCAGGACTGCGTTTCATGGATAAGGACCGTTTCATGAAACTGATCGGCTTCGAGGAGATCGAGGGCGAGGAATGGTTCGACCACACTCCGCCCACCTTCTTTACCTATTGGGGCATCAATGATCGGGATTTCTTCCTACAAAGCCTGAAAAAGATCGAGGCGCTGAACGAAAAACGCAGGGAGCGCGGTGCCCAAGGTGAGGCATCCCCCTGGTTTTTGACCCTCCTCACCGTGGGGACGCACCATCCCTACACCCTGCCCGACGATTACGCCGGGGGCGAGGGGCTTCATCCAAAGCTGCGGAGCTCCGCATTTCTCGACGACGCCCTCGACCTCTTTCTGTCCAGGCTGAAGGAGAAGAGGGTGCTCGAGAACACCTTGGTCATCGTCACCGCGGACGAATCTCACGGGATGGATGCCAACATCCTGCTGGCGGGCAACTGGGGGCTCTGCTTCGCCCTGATGCCGGAGGCGGGGGGAAAGGACGAAAAGACGCAGGACCCCAAAATCAATCCCGGGCTGTTCGGGCTCGCAGACCTGCCGCTGTCGATCCTCGACTACGTCGGGCTCGCGGCCTCGTCCGACGCCATAGCGGGCCGCAGCATCTTCCGGGACTATGGGAACTCCATCAAACGCCCCCTCCCCGGCTCTTGGGGCGACCGCTTCTTCGTCATATCCTCGGACGCCGTTTTTCTCAAGGACTTCGGCCCCGGCGGTTTTGTGAAGCTCCCCTATTCCGGGTCCCCTTTTTCCCTCACCAACGATGCGAAGCGAGAACCTCTGGGGCAGGGATCGGCCCTGCTCTCGTGGGCGGCCCGCACCGTTTCCGAGGGACCGGGCCGTCAGGCATCCAGGAGCTGGCGGTTCCTCTCCGACAGCTCCTCCTTCGAAGCCGCGGAGTACGTCCCCTCCGAGGAAGTACTGGCAGTGGACTCTAAGATATGGCTCTCCGGCGGACAGTACATTCAGTTCCATAAGGGAGAGAACTACACGCTGGAGCTTCGCGTCTCCGCACCGGAGACGAACGCGCGCGGCATGGTGCTCGACTGGCAGGTCTACAAGCTGAACGGAGCCGCCCCCATGATCTCCGAGAAAAATTTCCCGCTGCCCCAGCTCGCCCCCGGAGAGCGGCTGGCCCTGACCTGCTCCGTCGAGGTCCTGGAGGATTTCATGCTCGACTCCGCACGGCTGGCCGCCCGTGCGGTGGGAGCGGGCAGCCCCGGGGACACGGCCGTCGTTGTCGACGCCTTCGCACTGCTTCCGGCCTCTGCGGGCTCCGACCTTCCCGATGGAAAGAAAACGCTTTACAAGGGCTCGGACGCACAAATCGTTCTGACACACTACGAGGGGCCGGAACAAAAAGAGCGCCGAGGAGGGGGAGAATAGGGCATGGAGATCAGAAGGATGACGATAGGCGATTACGAGGAGCTGTACGCTTTGTGGATGTCCTGTACGGGGATGGGCTTGAACGATCTGGATGACTCAAAAGAGGGCATCGCCGGATTTTTGAACAGGAACCCGGACACCTGCTTCATAGCTGCCGATAAGGACAGAATTATAGGGGCGATAATGTCCGGGAACGACGGGCGCAGGGGGTATATTTACCATACATCCGTTCATCCGGATCACAGGAAACGGGGCGTCGCAAGGCGATTGGTGGAGAAAGCGATGGAAGCTCTGGATGGCTTGGGCATCAATAAAGTTGCGTTGGTCGTATTCGAGAGGAACCGCGAGGGCAATGCGTTTTGGGAGAGGACAGGCTTTTCGGCCAGGGAAGACCTGGTCTATAGAGATAAGGCCATCAGAGTGATGCATCGGGTGGACACCTAGACGATAACTGTCGGCAGAGCCCCGGAGGGTGGATAAAGATAGATAAATAACGAGCGAGGAGCCCCGGTTTATCACCGGGGCTCCTCGTTCGTCTTTCAACTGTTTT
>NZ_CAUUGJ010000130.1:0-5874 GCF_963544685.1 uncultured Fretibacterium sp.
TGCCTGGAATGCCTGGTCCTTATAGGCCTTCATCTGCCGTGCCTCGTACTCGCTCGCCTGCTTCCAGTACGGGAGCTTCGCGCGCTCGGCGATCCGCAGAAACGCAGCCTTCTGGTTCTCGTTCTCCAGCCCCCCGGCGATCTTTTCCGCCAGCTCGTCGGCATATCGAAATGTCTCGTCGGTCAGCCCCCGGGCTGCCCCCAGTTTTTGGGTCTGGAGCTTTCCCGTCTCGGGGTCGTCCATCCACTCGGTCATCTGCCGGGCGTACTCGGTCTGGGCATTCATGACCGTCGCCGCGTCCCACTCGTCCTGTCGGCGCTTGCGGACCTCCGCGAACCGGCGAATCTCTTCGCCTGCGCCCGCCAGTGCCCCAGCGACGTACACTCCCGTCGCGGCGCCGTCGACGTAATTGCGCCCGAACGCCGCAGGGGTCGCCGCCTCGTTTATCTGGTTCCGATACCGCTGGACCATCTCGTTCCCCTCCATAAAACGAAGAGCCCACCCTTGCGGGTGAGCCCTTGTTTCGTTGCCGTATCGTTTCGGCCGTTATTCGCTTTTTTCGTTCCCGCCTTGTTTTGAGTGGCGGGTCTTCCACCAAATGAGATATCCGGCGATGCATGCCGAGAAGACAAACCCTTCCTTTGCCAGCTCCGGTTTCAGGAAGGCAAAAATAAAGCCCGACAGCGCTATGCCGGCTGTCCCGATCTGCCCCATGAGCCCGAAAATGAAGAGTATCCGAAGCTGCATCCTTGCCGTCTTCAGGCCCTCCCGATCCATCCATATGATGTGGTCCTGGTTGGCTTTGGCAAAGTCTATAATGTCGCGCGCTGCTCCAGGGCATATTTTTTCGTACTTAGCCATATCCTCGGGACGAGGTAAGGGCCCTTCATAAAGGGAAGCCGCGCCGGCAATCCCCACGGAGGTCATCTGCTTCTGTTGATCCAGCCGCTTGGTCATCCCGTTCTCCGGCATCCCAGATGATCCTGCTCATAACGCGTCATGGAATCCCGAAGAAGGACGCCCACGTTGCGGAAACATGAGCCCAGGTCGGCCTGAGAATATCGGACAATGCTTGTTTCGGGGTCAATAACCCTTTCATCCATAATTTTTTGCATGCGTTCTTTCATTGCTGTGGCGTCCAGGTCAAAAAAGGTCTCGGGGATGACGTCTGCGATTCGCATTTCTCTTCACCTCCGAAACCATTTTATCACCCTGGCTCAGAACGCGTACCCGCCGCGGCCCATCTGTTTGTTTTTGCGCCAGTCCT
The DNA here is from genome assembly GCF_963544685.1 of uncultured Fretibacterium sp. Taxonomy (NCBI): domain Bacteria; kingdom Thermotogati; phylum Synergistota; class Synergistia; order Synergistales; family Aminobacteriaceae; genus Fretibacterium; species uncultured Fretibacterium sp. The sequence goes on from NZ_CAUUGJ010000130.1 coordinate 1,268, forward strand.
CATAGGGCCGGGACGCCAGGGTAATGCTTCCGCCCCGGACGCGTGCGCCGGTCGGCTGTCCCGCGGTCATGCCCGCCACCTGCCCTCCCGTGCTGAGCAGGGTGGAGAACCCGCCGATCCACCCGGCGGTCCGCGCGTTCTTCGCGCTGGCCCGTGCTGCGCTGGCCTGGTTGCGGAAGTTCAGGGCCTCCACGTCGCGCCCGTACTTCGACTGGAGCGTGTTGAAGCGGATCGTCGTGGCGTCGTCCTCGATGCCCATGGCCGTATCCGCCAGGACGGAGAGGGCCGAGCCGGAGACCTGCGCGCCGCTGGCGGCCATCGCGGTCCGCTGCGAGCTCTGGAACTGCCGGGCCTGCTGCCGGAACCGTTCCTCCTCGCGGGCGCCCTTCTTCAATTCTTCCACGCCTTGGAGCTCCGCCAGCCGGGCGTTCTGCTGGGCTACCTTCGCCTGCGCCTCGTAGGCGGCGGCCTGAGCGTTCCCCGCCATGACGGACCCGGCCGCGCTGAGCAGCCCGCCCGCTACCGCGAGCATCGGCGGCAGGCACATGACGCTCCGCCCTCCTTTGTTTTATGCTCCCCCACAGGGGGATGCTGGGAAAGGACGCATTTCAAGAAATCCCCCTCCCTTCCCTCTACCCGGAAGCCCGACCACTGGAGCCACGCCAGCAGCGGCCTGTTTTCGACGTGCGCGTAGGAGACCAGCGTCCCATGCCGCTGGAGCATCCGGTCGATGTACCCCCGGCTCTGACGGATGAAACGCAGCCGGACCTTCTCGATGCCCGGCGCGGTCGTCATCCAGGCGTACCCGGTCCCATCCTCGCCGCCCGAGCACCCGAACATCCCGGTCGTCCTCCCGTCGACGAGGATCGTCCAGCACAGAGGGGAGATTCCGAAGGCCCGTTCCAGGCCTTCGGCGGGCTCCACGCCCCAGCCTTTCCGGATCAACTCGCGTCCTTGCTCATCCATCGCGTCGGCCAGCAGGCGGCAGTGTGCCCGCTTCGCCTCGACGACTTGAGGTTCAATTCTCATCGACGACCACCTCCGGGAAGATCCCCAAAATCGTCGCCGGCGTCGGACTGTCGTTCTCCAAGCGCACGCGGCATACCCGCCCGAACCCGCCGGGGGCGACCAGCCGGACGTCCCCGGTATAGAGCACCGCGGACGCACCGGGAGAATCGGCGTCGGGGAACTGCAACATGTCCAGTTCGCCCCTGTTCTCCGTCACGATGCCGCCCTTCAGCGACACCGTCCGGAGCAGCCGCAGCGTAAGGGCTGGAACCTGCTTGTGCCGCCCCTGCAGCGTCCCATCTGCGGACTGCTCCCAGTCCAAGCACTCCAAAACGGAATGTACCGTATGCGCGCCGGCGTCCCTGAAGCTCTCCTCGCCCCCCGTGTCCGAACGTCGATGCAAACGCTCGACCCGAAGTCCGTTTCCGCGTCGCACGACGAAATACACGTCGTCCTGCGTGGCGCCGGGGATGCAGCAGACGTCCTCCACCTTGTGCCCCTGCGGCCCGAAGACCTGCCGCGTCCACGCAGTCACCTGGTGCTCGCGCTGAATTGTCAGCGCCCCGACGGTCCCGTCGGCCAGCACGCACCAGACGACCGACCACGGCGTCTGCTGGTACGCCCAAGCGACGACCGGGTTGTTCTCGAACATGTGGGCGGCCAGAATCGAAAGGTCGGAGCTCGAGTACCCGTCGACCTCGAGGCTGTACCCCATCGACCTCACCGTCGTTCCGTGCCGCTGGACGAACAGGGTCACGTCCCCCACATCCAGAGGCGCCAGCATATGGCTTCCCCGATACCCCGACGGCGTGATCACGATCGAGGAGGGGGTGAAGACATCCGTCTTTGCGCCGGCCTTCGCCTGCCACTCGCCGCCGGAGGTCAGGAGCAGTAGGTCGCCCCGGGATGCCAGCCCCCTGATCTCATTGATTTGCGTCGAGGCCAGCGTGACCGTAATGGCGTCCGAGTCCTTGGCTGGAATCGACGTGCTGAAATCGTGCCAGGATGCCGGCTGCGACATCCAGATGCTCTGCGGGGAATGCCGCGTCCGCGCCAGCACGAGCCGTTCCTGGTGGAAGATCCCCATGGATGGATACCCATAGTGCGGTCCGAACGCCCCGATGGCCCAGGCGTCGGTCTCCGGGATGTACCCGCCCTTCTTCTCCACGTCCTCGACGATGGCCCGCTGCTGGCTGATGATTTCCTTGACCCTGAAGACGCGCTCGATGACTCCGCCCGCGTAATCGAACGCGACGATGACTCTCTTCTTCGGTCCCGCATACGAAAACCGAAAATGCGTCGCGTACTCCTCCACGACCCCCGAAAAGGAGAAGTTCTCCTCCGCGTCGGTGTCGGAGAAGTACTCCTTGTACGGCTCCCAGACCCACTCGCTGGGATCGTTCTTGCCCACCCAGTTGTCCGGCTCGCAGCGCTCCACCTTCACGGTGCCGGTCCATTTGCCGGTCGTTCGGTACGAGAACGCGCCGAACACGTTGCGGACCGTCACCGGCTCCCCAAATGCGGTGACGCCAGCTGGTTTCAGCGTCAGGGTATCCGACCAGGCCTTGACTTTCACCTCGACCTTCAATAACGCCTCCAAAAGGTCCCAAGTCAGAAACAGGGGAAAGTTGGCGTGCAGGTCGTATTTAAAATCGGGGCGCTCTGTAAAGGACAGCTTCTTGGTCTCGTCGGTGTTCGTGTCCTCGAAGGGGCCCTTGTCCAGTTCCACCTTCGCGAACTTCCACACGCGGTGCCCGTTCTCCATCTCGCGCCGGAGCATGTGGATCGGGACGTCGGGATGGAACAGGTACAGCACGTCCGCGCTCTGGAGCCACCGCAGGCGCGCCAGGTGCGAGGATTTGTAGGGGGAATCGGGGATGCGCTCGCGGAACCCGGTGAAGCTGTACCGGTCCACGAACCCGTCCCCGAAGGCGAGCACGCAGGAGTCCTCCTCGGAGAAGACGAACGGGACCAACCGCACGGCCCCGTAGCTCCGTTCGGGGTCCAGGACCGTCGTCCCCGGACGATTGACGAGCGCCCCCTGGGGCAGGACGATGAAGTTCCGGATCGTCCGGGCCCCGACGTGGTACTGCGCCAGGTCGATACGTGCGTGCAGCACGGGGGACAGCTCGCCCGCGGCAAAGGACGTCTTCGCATCGTAGAGTTTCATACCTGTCCCCCCTTCACCTCACTGCGATATAGTCCACGGCCCGGTCGAAGGGGCCGTACTCCTCCACGACGCCCGCCTGTTGCGCCTCCCGGACCAGCCGGTAATACTTCTCCAGCAGGGCCATCGCCAGCTGCTGGCTGCCCGTCAGGGTGGCTGCGGCGTCCGATGCCAGCCGCGTCACGAAGCACTCGGCGACGTCGCCGCGCCACGCCCCGAGGTCGGGGATCCACGCCGTGTATTCGACGTGCCCCCGCTCCACGTTCGCCGCGATCCTCCCGCCCTCGAGCGTCTGGAAGGGGACGAGGGTGCGGAGCCCGTCCGTCACCCGGTCGATGTTCACGGCGTCGGACGGGTAGGCGAACACGTGCAGGAACCCCGGAGGCGGCACGTCGGACGCGGGGGAAAGGGTCGCCGCTCGGTGGGCGAAGGACCAGGGGAACTCCGAGAGCACGACCCGCTTCGTCCCGTCCAGCAGCCTCCGCATCGTGCGCGCCGGCTGGGACGCGTCCGACAACGCGCCGATCGGCGCCACCCCGATCAGGACCAAGGCCCGGTTCACCGCCTCCAGGTCCGTCATGGCCTATTCCTCCTTCTCGGCTTCCCCGGTCTCCGGGGCCTCTGGGTTCTCTGGGTTTTTGGGAGAACCGTCTCGCTCCCCCGCCTCGGCGGGCGCGTCCTTCCTCCTGCGGGCGCGGGGCTTCTCCTCCTCCGGAAGGGACTCCCGTCCCCCCGGGATGGGCAGGAGCTCGAAATGTTCGGGGGGCGTCTCCGCCCCCCGATACGTCTCCCCCGGCCTCCAGCGCCGTCCCTGCCAGATGCACTCTCGGATGCAGCGCGCCTCAGTCCGCGTTTCAGTCCGCACCTCAGTCATTGACGACGACCCCCTTGTCCACCCCGACCGCGAGGAACGCGTTTACCTTCGCGGCCGAGCTCAGTTTCACCCTCAGCCAGTTCTTGGCGCTGAAGGGGACCGGAGCCTTCACGACGACATCGCCGGGCTTCAGTCCCGTCTTCGCCGGGTACGTGGCCAGAGCGGTGAACGGCCCGGCCTGCGCGTCCCCGTGCTCCAGCGTCACGGTCAGCGAGGCGATGGTGTCCGTGGCCGTGACCATCAGAAACAGGCCGTCGTAGGGGCCCATTCCGTCGGTCGTCCCGGTCAGGTCGCCCTGCACCAGGCACACCGCGCGGGTCTCCGCCGCCGGCGTGTCCGTCCCCTTTACGAACGTCAGATGTTTGTCCAGGATCATGTCCGTCTCTCCTTTCGCTTAAACGATGCGCTCCTCGGTCTCGAGCAGGGAGTCGTCGACGTGGATGGGGATGCCCTTGTAGCTGGTGTTGATCGTCCCGGTCGCCTGGTCCATGCTCTTCTCGATGTAGTGGCTTAGCAGGAGCTGTTTTTCCCAGTACTCCTTGAGGGTTCGGTTCATGT
>NZ_CAUUGJ010000131.1:0-5727 GCF_963544685.1 uncultured Fretibacterium sp.
AGATGTAGCTCCGTCTCGTGGGCTCGGAGATGTGTATAAGAGACAGGAGGGCGAGCAGAAGATCCCCCTCCCCCGCCACGGAACGCGAGAGCACCACGCCCGAGGCGGAATCCAGGCCCTGACGCGACATCCCCATCCCTCCTCAGGCGCTCGATTACCCTTGAAACCACATCGGGGGCGCTGCTCCCGGCCTGCGCCCCATCGAGGGAAATCGCGGGTCAGAGTCCAAGGCGGCGCAGCACGGGCTCCGACTGTCTCCAATGCGGGGACACCTTCACCCACAGGTCCAGATAGACCGGGTGGCCGGTGAGTTCCTCCAGCTCCAGCCGTGCGGTTTCTCCGATCCGCTTCAGCATCGCCCCTCCGGCCCCGATCAGGATGGCCTTCTGCCCCGCCGTCTCCACGATCAGGGACGCCCGGATGTAAAGCCGCTTCCGCTCGGGGTACTCCTCCGGGCTCTTGTACTCGTCGATCTCCACCGCGACGCAGTGGGGAACCTCGTCCCGCAGCAACGCCAGCACGCGCCCGCGGATGACCTCGGACGCCATGAAGCGCTCCGTGCCGTCGATCAGGATGTCGGGGTCGTACCACGGCGTCCCCTCGGGCAGGAGCGGCAGCAGAAGGTCGATCAGGGCGTCGAGGTTGCGCCCCCTGCGCGCGGAGACGGCGATGCGCCCGGCGAAGGGAAGCCTGGATCCGTAGAGCTCCAGCGCCCCGCCGGGGTCGTGTGCGTCGGCCTTGTTCACCACCAGCACAATCGGCCGGGAGACGACGGAGAGCGCCCTCAGCACCTCGGCGTCCTCGTCCCTCAGCCTGCGGTCCCCCGCCTCGACCAGCCAGCAGACGGCGTCGGCCTCGGCGAAGGCGTCCTCGGCCGCGTCCGTCAGGGAACGGCCAAGCCGGTCCCTGGGCCGGTGCAGCCCCGGCGTGTCCGTGAAGACGATCTGGGCGCGTTCGTCGTTGTAGATGCAGCGAATCGCGTTGCGGGTCGTCTGAGGCTTCGGGGAGACGATCGCCGCGCGGGCGCGCAGCAGCGCGTTGACCAGCGAGGACTTGCCGACGTTGGGCCGCCCGGCCAGGGCGACCACGCCGCAGCGCATCGCGGCCCCGTCCCCCTGTCGCTCCCCGCTCAAGGGGCCCCGCCCCTCAGGCCGAAGGAGTGGGGCAGCAGCCCATGCGCGGAGTACACGAGGGGCCCCTCGGGAGACGCCAGGACCACCCGCATGTCGGGGTTGAACTCCACCAGAATCTGGCGGCAGGCCCCGCAGGGCGGACAGGGCCTGCCGAAGTCCCCATCCCCCGACCCCGCGACCGCCACGGCCACGGGGTCCCTCAGTCCGCGCGCCACCATCGCCGCAATCGCGCTGCGCTCCGCGCACATGGAGAGGCCGTAGGAGGCGTTCTCCACGTTGCAGGCGGTCAGGACGCCCCCATCCGCGAGGAGCAGCGCGGCCCCAACCCGAAAGCGCGAGTAGGGCGCATAGGCGCGGGAGGCCGCCTCCCGCGCCCTCTCCAGCAGCTCCAGCGGGGAAGGACCGGGCCGGCCATCCCCCTCGCCCCATCCGCCCGCAACGCCCCGGGACTTACCGGTCATCCTTTCCATAGGCCCTCCTCACGCGTCCTTCTCGGGTTTCATGCGTTCGAGGTCGAGCACCTTGATGCGGTGATCCTCGAGGTCGACCACCCGAATCCTCCAGTCCTCGTACTCGAACGCATCGTTCACCTGGGGAAACCCCCCGGCCAGCAGCAGCACCAATCCGGCCAGGCTCTCCGCATCCTCGGACTCGAAGGGGTAGTCCAGGGCCTCGCTGAGGTCCTCCAGGCTCGTGGTCCCCTGCACCCTGTAGGTGCCGTCCTCCATCTCGAGGATGTCCGGGGACTCCTGGTCGTACTCGTCCTGGATCTCCCCGACGATCTCCTCGAGGATGTCCTCCATCGTCACGAGCCCCGCCACGCCGCCGTACTCGTCGACGACGACGGCGATGTGGATGTGGTCCCGCCGCATGGTCTCCAGCAGCTCCACGGTGCGGATGGTCTCGGGGACGAAGAGCGGCTTGCGCATCATGCCCCCCACGGCCTGGGAGAGCTCGGCGCCGATCAGGTGCTTCAGGGTGTCCTTGACGTAGAGCACCCCCACGATGTTGTCCAGGCTCTCCTCGTAGACCGGGAGGCGGGAGTGCCCGTGTTCGATAAAGACCTTCATGGCCTCCTTCAGCGGCTCCGAGGCCTCCAGGGTCACCATGTCCATGCGCGGGACCATGACCTCGTGGACCCGGGTCTCCTCGAAATCGATGATCCCGTCGATCATCCGCCGCTCCACCGCCTCGAGCGCGCCGCTCTGCTCCCCGATCTTCACCACCTGCTCGATCTCCTCCCGCGTGACGAACACGTGCTGGGGCTTGAGGTCGAGTCGGAACAGCAGCCCGATGAAGGAGACGCACTTCCTCATCAGCCAGGCGAAGGGAGCGAGCAGAATGGAGAGAAGACGCAGCAGGGGCGCGGAGAACACCAGCACCCCGTCGGAGTGGACCATCGCGGCGCTCTTCGGCAGGATCTCCCCGAAGATGACGATCAGCACGGTCATGACCGGGACCACACAGACCAGCGCCCCCTCCCCGAAGGCCTGGAGCACGAGCCTGGCCGCCAGGGTGCTGGCCGCGATGTTGACGACGTTGTTCACAATGAGACAGACGGTCAGGGCCTCCTGAACGTCGTCTATAAGCCATTGAAAGAGGGACCGTAAGAACGGGCGCTGCTCCTGGAGCAACATGAGCCGACTCCGGCCGGTGGTCGTGATGGCCGTCTCCGAGGCGCTGCAGAACGCCGACATGAGGAACAGGACGACGAACCAGAGGCAGCTCTCCAGAAAGGGCAGCAGGGCGTTCCCGGAAAGGGACGCCATCCTAGAGCCCTCCCCTCAGGACGTCCAGGAGCCGTTGTTTGACGGCGTCCTGGCGGGCCCACATGGCCGACTCCCGCTCCTCGGTGTCATGGTCCCAGGCCAGCAGATGCAGAAACCCATGAGCCAGCACGAGGCACAGGGCATCCTCGGGTGGAAGCTCCTCGTGCAGGCGCGCCACCTCCTCCGGACAGATCAGGATGTCCCCGAGAGGCAGCAGCTCCGTCAGAGCCCCGTCCGGGACAAAACGGCCGTCCGCCTCCCAGAGCGGAAAGGACAGCACATCCGTAGCCTCGTCCCGCTCCCGGTACTCGCGATTGACCGAGCGCATCTCGTCCGGCCCCAGCAGGGTCACCGAGAGCTCAACCGTCCCGTAACGGACGATCTCGGGATACAGGGAGGCCAGCTCGCCCTCGAGGACGCGCCCGAGGGGCCCCCATGCGGATAACGGAATCGGACTTTGAGATTCCCCGTCCTCGGGGCCGTCGACGTGAAGTTCCAATCTCAAAACGTGAACCCTCCCAGAGTCTGTCCCCCATCGATGCGGCCCCATCCGCCGCCCGCTGTCGATAGGGAGAGAATGTAAAGAATAACATAACACAACATGCGTCCGGAGACCAGATCAAGGGAGCGGAACGTCTCCGCGCTCATCGGGTCTCCGCTCCGACGTTTTCGGCTCCGCCGGGAACGGCCGGAACCTCCGCAGCATCGCTCGCGGCAGGGACAGGCGCTCCTCCGCCCACGGCCCCCTTCTCCCTCCGCCGGTCGGGGCTCCGGACCATCCGGGTGTGATACATGGAGAGCAGGACGGACAGAATGGACTCCTTGATGCGGGTGAGGTCCCTCAGGGTGAAGTCGACCTCGTCGAACTGCCCCTCCGAGATCTTGCTGCCCACCACCTGGTTGATGACCTTTTTCAGGGCCATGATGGCCTGGCTCCGCCCCGCGTTTCGCCCATTCTGCGGCATCTCCTTCGCGTCCCGCCTCAGGAGCTCGCGCCCCAGGCTCTCACTCCGTATCGCGGCCTCCATGGAATCCAGGATCATCAGGAGCGCCGTCTCTCGGGACCGGGGCCTAGGCCCCGGATAACAGAAGTCCGACCACTCGACGCTCTCCTCCTCCCCCCGGTCCCGGGCCTCGGCCCTGGCCTTGTTGTAGAAGTAGCGGATGCACGCGGTGCCGTGATGCTCCGCGATGAAGTCCCGTATCCTCTTGGGCAGCCCGTACTCCCTGGCCATCTCCAGGCCGTCCTGGACGTGCGACGCAATGGTCATGGCCGAAAGCGTGGGGCTCATTCCGTCATGGACGTTGGGCCCCCCGCCCTGGTTCTCGACGAAGAACTGCGGGCGCCTCAGCTTTCCGATATCGTGATAATAGGCCCCGGCCTTCATCAGGTTCTCGTCCATCCCCATATCGATCGCCACCGCCTCGGCGAGCGTGGCGATCGCCAGGCAGTGCTGGTAGGTCCCCGGCGCGTCCCGCTGCAGCTTGCGCAGCAGAGGGCTCGAGGGATGGCTCAGCTCCCGGAGGCGGAGGATGGAGAGGACGCCGATATACCCCTCCACCAGGGGCAGGAGGACGACCATGAAGATCGCGGCCAGGGCGTCCAGAAGCAGAAAGCGCCCGGTCTCCAGCCAGAAGAAGCCCGTGGGGGAGAAGAGGCGGAAGGACTCCCTCGTCAGGGGTATCCCCTGAATCCAGAGGATGACGATGCGGGATACGCTCAGGAAAAGCGCGAGCAGGATCAGCCTGCGGACGAGGGATTCCCGGGACTCGATGCGGCGCAGGAGGTAATACCCCGTCATCGAGGCGAGGAAGCCCATGGAGAGGAGCAGGAGAAGATCGTAGACGGAGAGCCCCGCGATGATGAACACCCCGGACGCGGTGCTGGCCAGGGAGGCGTTGAAGGCAAAGGATCGGGGCATACAGAGATAGGCCGCCATGACCGCGGGGAGGATGCCGGCGCCCGCCGTCCGCATCTGCACGGCGAGCATCTGGCCGATCCATGCGGCCGAGACGACGAAGACGACGCACCCCCACGAAGGCCGGCTGCCCGACTCCCGGGCCGGGACCTCCAGCCACAGCGGGAGGATCAGGACGAGGAAGAAAACGATGACCACCTGAGTGACGGGAAAGGCGTCCTCCGTGTAGCCCTGCAGCCGCAGCAGGCCGGCCGTCTGGGGCGTCACCACATCCCCGCGCTCGACGATGACGTCGCCCAGCTCCAGACGGCGTTCGATGACGGGGATCCTGTTCCCCGCGCTCTGCCTCACCAGATCGGTGAGCTGGGGCTCGAGCTTGTAGTAGGCGTCGTTCACCTTCGTCAACAGCTGATAGATCAGGTTGGCGTCGTCCACCGAACCGACGCGCTTCTCGATCTCCCTCCACAGCAGGGCCGCCTCCATCCCCCCGCTCTCCAGGACATCGCCCGACGCGAGGCTCGAAAAGTAGGCGTCCCCGACCTGCAAGGCCAGCTTCATGATTCGGCTCCGCTCTGCTCCGTCCATGGCGAACAGGGCGTTCAGCAGGGCCTGAGGCATATAGGCCAGGAGCTTCGGGTCCAAGGGGTCCTTTACCGCCTGGAGCTCCTCCAGGCGTTTTTTCATCCGGTCCCGGGCGGCGACATCCCGAACCACGACACCGGCCACCCGCTCCTCCACCATCTCCCGGAGGGCCCCCGTGGCCGAGTGGTCCTCGTACTTCACCGGGGAGATGACCCTGTAGGTCTGGGGGGACGGCAGCCCCTGCGCGAAGCTGTACCCCCTGTTGCGGACGTAGAGCCACTCCATCATGACGATGGAGAGCCCGACGGCCAGCAGCATGACGAC
>NZ_CAUUGJ010000132.1:0-5572 GCF_963544685.1 uncultured Fretibacterium sp.
GCGGGAGAGCACCGTGCGGTCGCCCGCCAGCACGCCCTCGACATAGTCCTGGAGCGTGAGCTGGCGGCGGCGGGGAACGGGACGCGACGGGGCCGCATAGGCCATGCCGTCATGAGCGTCGTCGACCCCTCCCATGACGCGCGTGGCGAACTCGCCGCCCGCCCCGTCCGGAACCCACTCGGGCCTACCCGAAGACACGGCGGTTCAGCTCCTCCATCACCCTCTTGGCCGAGACGGGGATGACCGTCCCGGGGCCGAAGATGGCGGCCGCCCCGTGCTCGCGCAGGAACTCGTAGTCCTGCGCCGGGATGACGCCGCCGATGACGACGATGATGTCCTCACGTCCCCGCTTGCGCAGCTCCTCCACCAGCTGGGGCAGCAGCGTCTTGTGCCCCGCGGCGAGCGAGCTCATGCCCACGATGTGCACGTCGTTGTCCACGGCGTCCTGCGCCGCCTCGGCGGGCGTCTGGAAGAGCGGGCCGATGTCCACGTCGTACCCCATGTCGGCGAACGCCGTGGAGATGACCTTCGCCCCCCGGTCATGCCCGTCCTGCCCCATCTTGGCGATCATGATGCGGGGCCGGCGGCCCTCCTTCTCCGCGAACTCGTCCGTCATCGCGCGGACCTCGGCGATGATCTCCTCGTCCGCGAACTCGCTGCTGTAGATGCCGGAGATGGAGCGGATGATGGCCTTGTGGCGCCCGCAGACCTTCTCCACCGCGTCCGAGATCTCCCCCAGGGACGCCCGTGCCCGCGCCGCGTCGACGGCCAGCTCCAGCAGGTTCCCCTCCCCCGTCTCCGTCGCCCTGGTGATGGCGTCCAGGCAGACCCGGACCTTCTCGGGGTCCCGGATGGCGCGCAGCTTCTCCAGCCGCGCGATCTGGGCCTGACGGACCGCGGTGTTGTCGACCTCCAGGATCTCCAGCGGGTCCTCCTTGTCCAGACGATAGCTGTTGACCCCGACGATCTCCTCGGTGCCGGAGTCGATGTGGGCCTGACGTCGCGCGGCCGCCTCCTCGATGCGCATCTTGGGCAGCCCCGTTTCGATGGCCGCGGCCATGCCGCCCAGGGACTCGATCTCCTGGATGTGGCCCCAGCTGCGGCGGATCAGACGGTCCGTCAGGGCCTCCACGTACCAGGAGCCGCCCCACGGGTCGATGACCTTGCAAACCTTCGTCTCGTCCTGAATGTAGAGCTGCGTGTTGCGCGCGATGCGCGCGGAGAAGTCCGTCGGCAGGGCGATGGCCTCGTCCAGCGCGTTGGTGTGCAGGGACTGCGTGTGCCCCAGCGCCGCCGCCAGCGCCTCGATGCAGGTGCGCTCCACGTTGTTGAAGGGATCCTGCTCCGTCAGGCTCCAGCCGGAGGTCTGGCTGTGGGTGCGCAGCGCCATGGACTTGGGATTCCCGGGACTGAAGGTCTTGACGATCTTGGCCCAGAGCATCCGGGCCGCGCGCATCTTGGCGACCTCCATGAAATAGTTCTTGCCGATGCCCCAGAAGAACGACAGGCGCGGCGCGAAGGCGTCGATGGAGAGCCCCGCCCGGGTGCCGGTGCGCAGGTACTCCAGGCCGTCCGCCAGCGTGTACCCCAGCTCGATGTCGGCCGTGGCGCCCGCCTCCTGGATGTGGTAGCCGGAGATGCTGATGCTGTTGAACTTGGGCATGTACTTCGAGGTGTAGGCGAAGATGTCCCCGATGATGCGCATCGAGGCCTTGGGCGGATAGATGTAGGTGTTGCGGACCATGAACTCCTTCAGGATGTCGTTCTGGATGGTCCCGCTCAGGACGGACTTGTCCACTCCCTGCTCCTCCGCGGCGAGGATGTAGAAGGCCAGGACGGGCAGCACGGCGCCGTTCATCGTCATGGAGACGGACATCTGGTCCAGCGGGATGCCGGAGAACAGGATCTCCATGTCCAGGATGGAGTCCACGGCCACGCCGGCCTTGCCCACGTCGCCGACGACCCGCGGGTGGTCGGAGTCGTAGCCTCGGTGCGTCGCCAGGTCGAAGGCGATGGAAAGCCCCTTCTGCCCCGCGGCGAGGTTGCGCCGATAGAAGGCGTTGCTCTCCTCGGCGGTCGAGAACCCTGCATACTGGCGCACCGTCCAGGGGCGCGTGACGTACATGGTGGGATAGGGCCCGCGCAGAAAGGGCGGCAGCCCCGGCATGTCGTAGGCCAGGTGCGGGAACCCGCGGCCGTCCGACTCCGCGTAGAGGGGCGCCACGTCGATCTGCTCCATCGTGTGGAAGAACGCCTCTTCCGGCGTCCTCCCGGTCTCCTCCCTGAAGCGGCGGCTCCACTCCCCGGCGTCGAACGCCGAACCCGCCTCCGGCGACCGAAGGTCTATCCGCGTGAAATCGGGATTCGCGTGCTTGCTCGGGCTCATCTAAAACATCCCCTTCGCTCTTTGGAATTCGGTCAGCGTCTCCAGGCAGTTGGAGCGGATGCTGATGAAGCCGTCCACCCCCGCCTCGACGTAGGAATCCTTGCAGTCGGCGGCCGGCGCACCGGCCAGATAGACGCCCATCCCCGGGCAGCGCTCCTTGATGGCGCGGGCCAGGGGCGGGACCAGCTCCGGATAGGACGCGTCCGTAGAGCAGATCACCGCGATGTCCGCCCCGCTGGCGGCGGCGGCGGCCGCGCACTCCCCGACCTCGGCGAAGCCGTCGTTTCTCAGGATCTCGAAGGCGGCCACCTCCATGAAGCTCGCGATGAAGTCGGCGCGCGCCTTGTGCTGCGGGATCGGCCCCATGTTCGCCAGGAACACCTTGAAGTTGTCCCCCTTCTCCGCCTCGAAGGCCTCCGTGCGGCGGCGCATGGCCTCGTACTGCTCCGTCCAGCGGTGCGGCAGGATGGGTTCCACGGAAAGGGCTCCGTCCCCCTTCCGGCCCAGCGCGGCCCGCAGCTCGCCGAGCGTCGCCCCGGCGGAGGCAGCGTCCGCGGCGCTCGAGACCGTCCCGGACGCGGCCGCCCCCTCCAGCGCCCTTTCGACGGCCCCCCCGTCCCGGCCGGCACGGAATCGGCGAAGCGCCTCGGCGCGTTCGGCACGCTGCGCCCTCCGGTCCGGCTCCGCGAACTCCGGCAGGGGCTCCGCCGGATTGGGGTACATGTTGGTGCCGACGGCACGGTCGGCACGCTGCGCAAGCCTCTTGAAACGCTGCTGCAGCACGGACTGGATGTCCCGTTGGATGACGCCCTCGCGGACGCTCTTCAGGAATCCGCCCGCCGCCTCTATCCTCTGGAGCTCCTCCCAGGCCTTCCGGGCCAGCTCGTCGGTCAGCTTCTCCACGTACCAGGAGCCGCCCGCGGGATCCTCGGGCTGGAGCAGATTGAACTCCTTCTGCAACAGCACCTGCGCGTTGCGCGCGACGCGGCGCGAGAACTCCGAGCCGGGCCGCAGCGCCTCGTCGAAGCACCCGACGGTCAGGCCGTCGACGCCGCCCACCACGCCGGAGAAGGCCTCCGTGGTGTTGCGGAGCATGTTCACGTAGGGGTCGTACACCGTCTTGGTGAAGAGGGAGGTGCGGCCGAAAATCTGCGCCTTCTGCGCCTCCGCGTCCCCTCCGAAGCTCGAGGCGATCTGCGCCCACACGCAGCGGGCCGCCCGGAGCTTGGCTATCTCCATGAAGAAGTTGGACGAGAGAGAGAACTCGAAGCGCAGGCGGCGGGAGAACTCCGCGACGTCCACCCCCCGCTCCCGGAGGGCGCGCAGCGTCTCGATGGCCGAGGTCATCGCACAGGCGACCTCCTGAACGGCGCTGGCCCCCCCGTTGTGGAACACCGAGCCCCGGATCAGGACGGTACGGAGCGGCGTTTCCCGGTCGCGGGCCCAGGCGAACGTCTGCGCCATCTCGCCGAACAGCGCGTCGAGCCCCGCAGGCAGACTTCCCCGTTCCAGCAGGGCCCCCAGGGGATCGGCGCCGACGCAGCCCGCAACCTTCCCGAGGGGAAAATTCCTCTTCGCCGCAAGGGCGTCGAGCAGGGCGAGGAGGGGCAGGGCGGACGCCCCGGCATGGATGTACAGGGGACGGCGCGCCGGCAGGTCGCCCAGGAGCGCGTCCAGGTCGTCGAGCGACGAGACGGAGACGCCGCCGTCCTCAACACCCTCCGAGTCGGCATCCAGCCCCTCCCGCGTGCGGCCGTCCAGGACGAAGGCCACGGTGGAGGCCCCGCGGTCGAGCTCGTGCACGATCCCCTCGTGGGCATCGCCGGGCAGGGTCTCGTCGCAGAACTGGGCGATCTCCCACGGGCGGCAAAGGTTCCCCGCCGCGGAGGCCCCGCGCAGGGGATAGGAACCCGGAAAGGTCCGGGCCGCCCGAAGGTCCTGCGTGTCCGACGCCGTATAGAGCGGATCGAGCGTGATGCCCTCGTAGGTGGAGGTGTACATGGCCTTTTCGAAGGGAGCGCCCTTCAGGGCCGCGACGGCCGCCTCCTTCCACGCCTCGTAATCCGACGGGACGAACTCCCCGAAGTCGACCTCGGGCAGCGGCTCCGGAGCCGTCCGCCCGTCGCAGTGGTGCCCGTCCTCCGATTGCCTTGCCTTTTCGCTGCTCATACGATATTCCCTCCAATGCATGATGCCGGAGCTCCAACACACACAACCGGGAAGGCCATAAACGAAACCCTCCCGGAGAAATCCTCCGCACTGCCGGGTTCCACCGCCCAAAAACGCAGGAGGAACCGTCATCCTTCCGGCTTCTGCGGAGCCGCCCGGCCCGAGGCGGACCGTTCCCGTTCCCTACCGGGATCCCGATTCGCCGAAGGCCGCTCCGCTCTCTTCCATTATATCAATACATCGAAGGCGAGGCACAAAGATTCCCGCTTTTCCGCAAAAGGACAGGCTCGATCGGGTCCTCCCTCTCGTCGTGCCCCGAGGCGGCGGCCCGCCGCGGTCAGCCGCCTTGACCGGACGGCGAGTCGTGCTCACAATCAGAACAGCGTGACCCATCCACGCCTTTCAGACGCCCGGGCACAACCCGCGTTGCCCGTTGATCGCCTGGCCTGGGGCCTTATCGGATTTTTCGTCTGAAAGGGAGGGGTAAAACCACCCCCAGAGTTAAATTTTCAATCCTTGTATTTTTACGGACATCTGCTTATTTTAATGGCAGCGCAATGTCGTAACCATCATGCGCAGGACGCACGTTTTTGCGTCGCTGTTCCGTTGAGAGGATTGATTGCTGCACCTGAAGGAGGGGAAAAACATGGTTTGGAACAGGAGGTTTTTGCGCACGGCGGCGGCGGCGACAACGGCGGCGGCGGTAAGAACCCCGGCGGTGAAAAGAAGAGCAGCTCCGGCGGCGGGTGCGACGCGGGTGTCAGTGGACTTATGTTGACTCTCGTCGGAGTGTTCCTTATGAGGAGAAAGGCATAACCGCGAATAGGTGCAGCTAGTCCCTTCAGGGGCGACGCGGGATTTGGTGGACTTGCGCTGACTCTTGCAGCTGCGTTCCTATTGAAAAGGAAAGCCTGATTTTCAACAACCGCAGCTAGTCCGTTAAGCAGACGACCGCCTTCCGTGAGGCGTTAGCCTCGCGGGGCGTGTCGGTCGCTTATGCCGAACGGCAACACAGTT
>NZ_CAUUGJ010000133.1:0-5509 GCF_963544685.1 uncultured Fretibacterium sp.
GTCGAGTATATGAAGAGTTGGGTAGAATGAATCCATTTCGAAATCACCCGTATACTGCGTTGTTTTTGCTCGCCTCGCTCAACGTACTTTTTTGTACGCCGTCACTTCGGCTCGCAAAAGCCGCCTTGTCTACGGATGATTTGGAAATGGATTAGCAAACTGCATCTCTTGGGGTGGATTTGGCGATAGAGGAGGCATTCGAGATGGCGACGCTGTTCAAGGATGTGCTGATGCTGGACGGGGGCGGGGAGCGGGCGAAGCGCGGGCACCTGCTCATCTCCAAGGGAAGGATCGCCCAGGTCCTGGATGTCGGCGAGACGCCGCCGGGGGCGGACAAGGTCGTGGCCGGACATGGGCGAATGGCCGTGCTGCCCGGCTTCGTCAACGCGCACACCCATGCGGCCATGACGCTCCTGAGGGGGCTCGGCGAGGAAGCGCCCCTGATGGAATGGCTGCAGAAGAAGATCTGGCCCGTCGAGGAAAAGCTGACGTCCGATTACATCTATTGGGGGACCCTGTCGGCCATCCTGGAGATGCTGGCGTGCGGGACGACCTGTTTTGCCGATATGTACTTCGAGATGGACCGCGTGGCCGAGGCGGCCCTGCAATCGGGCATCCGCGCGGCGCTTTGCCGCGGCATCACGGCGGGGCCTCCCGGCAAGGTGCAGCGTTCTTTGAAGGAAAACCTGGAACTTGCGGAGCGCTGGCATGGGCGGGAGGGGCTGTTGACCGTCCAGCTTGGCCCTCACGCGCCCTATACCGTTCCCGTCGAGGATATGGAGACGATCGTCGGGACGGCCCGGGAGCGCGGGCTGGGGGTGCACTTCCATTTCCTGGAGACGGAGTGGGAGCTGAACTACATCCGAGACGAGCTCAAGATGGACCCGGAGCGGTACCTCGAGGCGATGGGGCTGCTCTCGACCCCCGGGACGGTGCTGGCCCACGCGGTCTGGCTGGACCCGTCCAGTGCGGAGCGTCTGGACCTCTCCCATGTGACGCTGGTCCACAATCCCTGCAGCAACCTCAAGCTGGGCAGCGGGGTCATGCCCCTTCAGTCGTGGCTGGGCCGGGACGTTGGCCTTGTCCTCGGCACGGACGGCGCGTCCAGCAACAATCGCCTGGACATCTGGGAGGAGATGCGGACCGCCGCGCTGCTTCATAAAGGGGTGGGCCGGGACCCCACCTGCGTCCCCGCACTGGACGTGCTGCGCATGGCGACCTACGAGGGGGCGCGGGCGTTCGGCTTCACCCGGAAGGGCATGATCCGAGAGGGCTGGGTGGCGGACCTTGTCCTGGTGGATCTGGACCGGCCGCACTACATCGGGGCGGACGAGGAGAACCTGGCGATGTACGTCGTCTATGCGGGGAGCTCCGCCGATGTCGTCGGGACGATGGTGAACGGAAAGTGGCTCTACCGTGGCGGGGACTACCCCACGCTCGACAGCCGGGAGGTCGTGCAGAAGGCCCGGGAGGCCCGGGAGGCCATAACCCGTTGAGCGGCGATAGTGTACGAACGAGATAAAAGGCGGCCCTTCCCCTCAGGCGGGAGGGGCCGCCCTTTCTGGATGTCCGGCCCTTCCGGCCACGTATCCGGTGCTCCAGCAGATCTGGAGGTTGAACCCGCCCGAGGGGCCGTTCAGGTCCAGAACCTCTCCGGCGAAGTAGAGGTTGTCGCAGAGCTTCGAGCGCATCGTCCCAGGTTCTATCTCCCTCAGGGACACCCCGCCGCGGGTGACGATGGCGTGGTTGAAGCCCCAGAGTCCGTTGACGGTCAGGACGATGTTCTTCAGCAGGGTCGCGAGGTCCGATTGCTCCTCCGGGGAGACGTAGGCCGCGGGCTTGTCCGATGGGACGTCCGAGAGCTCCAGGATCAGCGGGATGAGCGGCCCCGGAACAAGATCACGCAGCGCTCCTGCGAAGAGGCGGTCGTGGTGCTTCTCGAAGTCGCGCACCACGCGGTCCGAGAGCTGCCGCAGGTCCAGAGCCGGCTTCAGATCGATGGAAAACCGCACCGTTCCCCTGGCCATCCAGTCGGGGATGCGGGAGCTGAGCTCCATGACGATGGGGCCGCTGACCCCGAAGTTCGTGAACTCCATCTCCCCGAAGCGTTCCTCGGCCTTCTCCCCGTTCACCGTCACGGTAAGGCGGACGTTGCGCAGGTTGTAGCCCCGCGCCAGCTTGACCCAGGTTTCCTGCGTCCTGACGGGGACGAGGGCTGGGGTCGGCTCCACCACCGTATGCCCCGCCTGGGCCGCGAAGCGGTAGCCGTCCCCCGTGGACCCAGTCCTGGGGTAGGATTTTCCGCCCGTCGTCACGATGTAGCGCTCGGCCTCCAGCTCCTCGATTGCCGTGACGAGGCGCTCGACGCGCCCGTTCCTGAGCTTCAGCGAGCGGACCGGCGACTCCCTCAGGATGCGCACCCCGCCCTTCTTGCAGAGGATCAGGAGGGCGTCCAGAACGCGCTGCCCCCCGCCCTCGGCGGGGAAGACCCGCCCCCCTCGTTCCGTCACCGTCCGAATCCCGAGAGAATTGAAGAACTCGATGGTTTGAGCCGGTCCGAGGCGGCTAAAGGCCGAGTGCAGGAATCGGCCGTTCTCCCCGTAGCGCGAGAGGAACGCCGTGACGTCCGGCTCCGCGTTGGTGATGTTGCAGCGCCGCTTGCCGGCCAGCAGAAGCTTTTCCCCCAGCGAGGCGTTCTTCTCGACCAGCAGGACGCGCTCGCCGGCGGCTGCGGCCTGTCCCGCCGCCATCAGCCCCGCAGGGCCGCCCCCGATGACGATCGTATCGAAGCGCTCCACGGTCAGCCGTTCCTTCTGCGGGACCTGGATTCCGCTTTCTCGGGTCCCGTACCCTGCAGCTGCTCGCGGAGGATGGAGCCCATCGAGAGGTCGGGCTTGTCGTTCCGTTCCCTTCGCCGCCGGGTCCCCGGGGCGCCGCCGTCCCGCGCCGCCTTTCCGGCCCCCTCCCCGAGGTCCGATTTCCTCAGGGACAGGGCGATGCGCCTGCGCGGCTCGTCCACCTCGAGGACCGCTGCGCGGACCTTCTGCCCGGGCTTGAGGTGGGCCTGAGGGTTCTCGACGAAGGTGTCGGCGATTCGGCTGACGTGCACCAGCCCGTCCTGGTGAACGCCGATGTCCACAAAAGCCCCGAAGGCGGTGACGTTGGTCACGATCCCCGGCAGCACCTGTCCAGCCCGAAGGTCCTTGATCTCGTGAACGTCGGGGTCGAAGGCGAAGACCTCGAAGGCGGCGCGGGGGTCGCGCCCGGGTTTTTCGAGCTCCTGGAGGATGTCCCTGAGGGTGGGCAGACCCGCCGTGTCCGAGACGAAGCGCTCGGGCTCGATGCGGGCCCTGAGCTCCGGGGAGGTCATGAGGTCACCGACCGTGCAGGAGAGGGCCTGGGCCATCCGGCTGACGGTCCCGTAGTTCTCGGGGTGGACGGCGCTGGCATCCAGCGGGTTCTCGCCGCCGAGGATCCTCAGGAAGCCGATGGACTGCTCGTAGGTCTTGGGACCCAGACGGGGAACCTTCCTCATGGCCTCGCGGCTGGGGAATGGGCCGTTGGCCTCGCGGTACTTGACGATCTGAGCGACGACCTGCCGGTTCAGCCCGGAGACGTAGGAGAGGATCTCGGGGCTGGCCGTGTTGACGTTCACCCCGACGGCGTTGACGCAGTGGATCACCACGTCGTCCAGAGCCTGTTTGAGCTCCTTCTGGTCCACGTCGTGCTGGTACTGTCCCACGCCGATGGACTTCGGGTCTATTTTGACCAGCTCGGCCATGGGGTCCATCAGACGGCGGCCGATGGACACGGCGCCGCGCACCGTGACGTCGTGGTCGGGAAACTCGCGCCGCGCGGCCTCGGAGGCGGAGTAGATGGACGCGCCGCTCTCGTTGACGGAGGCGACGACGACCTCGGGCGGAAGGCCGAGCCCGCGCACGAAGGACTCCGTCTCCCGGCCCGCCGTGCCGTTGCCGACGGCGATCGCCTTGATGGCGTAGCGTCCCACCAGACTGCGCAGCGTCTCGGCCGCGGCCTCGCGCTGCCGTTCGGACGCGTGGAGGTAGATCACGGTGTCGTACAGCAGGTTGCCCTGGGGGTCCAGGCAGACGACCTTGCAGCCGGTCCGTATGCCGGGGTCGATGGCGAGCGTCGCCCTCTGTCCCATGGGCGCGGACATGAGCACCTCGCGGACGTTGGCGGCGAAGACCCGGATTGCCTCGGCGTCCGCCCGCTTCTTCAGGGCCCCCCGCAGCTCGTTCTCCATGGAGCTCCTCAGAAGGCGCCGATAGCCGTCCTCGGCGGCTTCGGCGACGAGGCGGGATGCCGGCCCCGTCCCATGGACGAAACGGCGCTTGAGGATAGAGAGGGCCTCCTCCTCAGGGGGAACGGCGCTCAGGGACAGAAAACCCTCCCGTTCCCCGCGGAGGATCGCCAGCACGCGGTGCGAGGGCATCGCGGCGGCGGGCTCCCTCCAGTCGAAGTAGTCCCGATAGTTCGCCCCCTCCTCCTCCTTGCCCTTGACGCAGGAGCTGGAGAGGACGGCCTTACGGGCGAAAAGACGGCGCGTCTCCTGACGTGCCTCGGGGTCCTCGCTGAACCGCTCGGCCAGGATGTCCATGGCCCCGGCCACCGCCTCCTCGGCGGAGGCGACCCCTTTGGCCTCGTCGACGAAGGGCCGAGCCGCCGAAGAGGGGTCGAGCGTCTCGGACTGGGCCAGGAGCAGGTCCGCCAGGGGGCTCAGCCCCTTTTCGGCGGCGATGGAGGCCCGCGTCCTGCGCTTGGGACGCCAGGGCAGGTAGACGTCCTCCAGGGCCGTCAGGGTACGGGCCTCCAGAACGGAGTTCCTGAGCTCATCGGTAAGGAGCTCCCGTTCGGCCAGGGACTCAAGGATGGCGGCCCGGCGTTTTTCGAGCTCGGCCATCCTGCCGCTCCGGTCTCGTATCGCGGTGATGACGGTCTCGTCCAGCGAGCCGGTGGCCTCCTTGCGGTAGCGGGCGATGAAGGGAACGGTGCATCCCTCCTCGAAGAGGGCCAGCACGGACCGCACCTGCGAGCCCGTCAGCTTCAGCTCCTTCGAGATCTGTTCCGGGATGTCGATGGAGGGGCTCAGCGCCTCCGCTGCCATCCGAATCATCTCCTTCCTTACGGTTCCTTTTATTGTGCGGAGGACGGGGCCGCCGCCCGGTCCGCACCCGGCATTATAATACGTGCTTCCGGGATAGCCAAACGGTTTCCGTCCCGATATTTTCGGTTGACAGACCCGTTCCGTTTGGGATATAAGTGAGGTGTTCGCCGAAAAGTCTAAAACGGGAAACTCTTCATGGAAAAGCGTCATTGCAGGGAGGGCCCCATCACGGGGAGAATTTGTCCGGCTGGGCGACGCACTCCACCTGGGGAGCGGGTAGGTGAGGGCAGCCGATGAAGGGGAGAGAAAACATAAAGGCATTCGGGAAAAATATTGTCGTCGTCGCTCTCTTTGTGGGGCTGACCGTCATGAGCGTCGTTT
>NZ_CAUUGJ010000134.1:0-5461 GCF_963544685.1 uncultured Fretibacterium sp.
GGCCCTCAGCG
The DNA here is from genome assembly GCF_963544685.1 of uncultured Fretibacterium sp. Taxonomy (NCBI): domain Bacteria; kingdom Thermotogati; phylum Synergistota; class Synergistia; order Synergistales; family Aminobacteriaceae; genus Fretibacterium; species uncultured Fretibacterium sp. The sequence goes on from NZ_CAUUGJ010000134.1 coordinate 12, forward strand.
CCTCGGAGACGGAGAACGCGTCCCCGGCGAGACAGGGCTGAACCAAGAACAGGGCCGTCTCGTAGGTCGGAAGCCCCTGGGTCCAGAGCGGCCATGCGGCGGACAGCGAGCGTCCCGGAAGGGTTTGATCGATCGACGGCCCCTCCGACGCGGCGTAGGGAATGGAGTAGCGCCCCAGGGCCTCGGTCACGAGTTCTTCGTCGCCTGCGGGCGACATCATGCCGACGGCCCCGAATCCGGGAAAATCCATCTCCTCGGCCAGAGGCCCCCCTCCGGCGCTCCAGAGGGCGAGCATGCGCGCCGCGGCCTCCGCCTCGAGCTCGCTCTCGCGGGTCCGTATCTGAAGGATGCGCCCCGGAACGCCTTGCGGGGATTCCTCCCAGACGAGCCCCTCCAGCTGATGCGCGGCATCGTGAAAATCGGAGAGCCCCGTCTCGGGCTTCAGCACGACGACCTCCCGGCAGAGGTCGTTCAGCTTCTTGATCAGGCGCACCTGGGCCTGGGTGAAGGAGAGGAAGCCCGTGAACACCATCGTGAGGTCTTCGCCCCACGGCAGGGGCTCGCGCTCCAGAAGGTCCAGCGTCATGGTGCAGACCTGGGCGCTGTCCATCAGTCCGTTGGCGGACAGATAATCCAGATACCTCCGATAGATTGCGGGGAGGACCCGCGCCGTGGGGTCGTCCTCCCGGAGGCCGACCTCCGTCTGCTCCGGCAGGACAGCCTCGTTGAGCAGCTCCCGTATGTCCTCCGACAGAATGTCCAGAAACCCTGCGCGTCCCAGGCCCGGCCACAGGGTCAGCAGCTCGGGGTCCTCCTCCAGCAGGGCCCGGAGCAGGCGGCTCAGGATCAAACGGTGGTCGGGCGGCTCGATCGGGCGCAGGCGCCTGGCCTCGCAGAAGCCGCAGACGTTGTCATAGAGGTCCTGCCAGTTCCACAGGATATCCTCCGGAGGTCCGTCAAGGCCGAATTCGTCCCGGCCCGCACGCTCCCTCCACCAGTTTCGGTCCCGACGGGACGGGACGACAAAGTGGACGTCCTCCCCCAGGGGGAGGAAGCTTCGCATCGCCCCGTCGAGTTCTGAGACCCTGAGGTAGGGGATAATCCGCATCGTCCGCTCCGGTCAGGAGCCGCGTTTCCTCATCAGCCACAGGAGGAGCATGCTGAGAAGGATGGCGGACGAGAAGCCGACCCCGGCGCCGTAGAGCGCGAACAGGACACCCTCCTCGCTCCAGGGGAGGAGCAGGCCGCGGATCAGGAGCGTCGGAAGCGCGACGGCCAGGGCGGCAGCCGTGAGAATCCGAAGCGTTTTTTGTGCGTTTTGCGGAGTCTGAGGTTTGCGACCGAACATGAAACCTCCCAATGGCCTTTGCGTCGCCGAGGACCGAGAAACTTTTCTGCCGAGAGCCGATTTTTCCGAAATCCATGGGGATCACAGCCGGATCCATGAGAAATTATAGCAGGAGAACCCGTCCTCCTCCTTTCTGCCAATCTCCCGGCAAATTGCCGAATTTCGCCTAGGCCCCAACCGCGGGCCATAGGATAGAATGAGGGCGAGCTCCCCCGACGCGAGAGGATCGCGGAAAAGGGGGAGGACGTCGACGGAAAGTGAGGAAATCTGTCCATGCAGCGGAGATTGCCGATCGTTTTGATTCTTTTGAGCCTGGCCTCGCTTCTCCTGCCGGCCGAGGGGCGGGCCGCCATAGACAAAGCCACCGTCGAGGCGGCCTGGAGCCGTATCGCGGCAGCGGGAGACATGCGGGACGTCCCCCTGTACTACGAGAAGGACGAGGCCCCCAACGCCTGGGTGAAGTTCGAGTCCATGAAGCGGTTTACCGTGCACGTCACGGAGGGGTTGATGAAGATTCTCTCGACGCCCGACGAGATTGCTGGCATCTTGGGGCACGAGGTGGGGCACGTCCGGCGCGGGCATTACGGGCGGGGCACCCAGCGCCGGGTCGGATGGAGCATACTGAGCGCCCTGCTGGGCCAGGCCGGGGATGCGGCCCGGATCGTCGGGGCGGTCGGCATGAACCTGGCGGAGAGCGGATTCAGCCGCGAACAGGAGGTGGAGGCCGACGACTACGGCATGGACCTTGCGGTCAAGGCGGGATACAGCCCGTGGGGCCTCTACAACGCGATGAAGAGCTTCAAGGACAACGGCTACGCCACGGCTCGGAGCGGCTTCAACTCGCATCCCCCTACGGAGCGCCGCCTGAAGCATCTTGAGGAGAGGGCCAGGAGAATAGAAAAGGAGAAGCGTTAACCGGCGGGAGTTTTTCAAAGATTTTCCCGAATGATGTTATAATCAGTCTGCATTAGTCCATCCAGCAATTGTTGATGTTTCTAAAAACTTTCGACATCGTGGTGCTCCGGCGTCCGTGCCGGCGAATCTATCATGTCAAGGAGGAGTCAAAATGAGCGACAATTGGAAGGAACTTTTCAGCTCCGCGGCCCGAAAGACGCGTCCCTCGCCGGTGAGGGAGCTTCTCAAGGTCATCAAGCAGCCGGGGATGATCTCCTTTGCGGGAGGTATGCCGGCTCCCGAGGTCTTCCCCATCGATCAGTTCTCCGAGGGGTCCGAAAAGCTGGTCAGCGAGGGGACGTCGCTGCTTCAGTACGGCACGACGGAGGGCTATGACCCGCTTCGTTCCTTCCTTGCCAAGTGGACGGCCCCGCGGATGGGACGCGAGGTAGGCCTGGACGAGATACTGCTGACGACGGGCTCCCAGCAGGTGCTCGACCTCTTCGCGTGGGCCATGATCGATCCCGGCGACGTCGCGATCGTCGAGGCCCCCAGTTACATGGCCGCCCTCACGGCCTTCTACAACCACGGCGCGGACTTCGCGAGCGTCCCGGTCGACGGAGAGGGGATGGTCGTGTCCGAGCTGCCCGCCCTCATCGAGCGCCTGCGCAAGGAGGGTAAAAAACCCAAGTTCATCTACACCATCGTCAACTTCCAGAACCCGGCGGGGGCCACCATGACCGTGGAGCGGCGCAAGGAGCTGGCCGCGATCGCGGAGCGCTACGGCCTCGCCATCTTCGAGGACGACCCCTACGGGTACGTGCGCTTCGACGGCGAACACCTGCCGTCGATCTTCTCCTTCGACAAGGCGGGCAACACCATTTATGCGGGGTCCTTCTCCAAGATCCTCTCCCCCGGCGTGCGCATCGGCTGGGTCAGCGGCCCCAAGGACATCATCCGCCAGATGGCGGTCTTCAAGCAGGCCGTCGACCTCTGCTCCAGCCCCATCACGCAGGTGCTGACCTACGAGTACTGCCGCAAGGGCTACTTGGACTCCCACCTGCCGAACATCGTCCAGGACTACCGGGTGAAGCGCGACGCCATGGAAGAGAGTTTCCGGAAGCATCTCGCACCTCAGGGGATCACCTGGGTGAAGCCCGAGGGCGGCTTCTTCTACTGGCTGAACACGGGGAACATCGACAGCGGGGAACTCGCCAGGAAGGCCCTGGAGAAGAAGGTCGCCATCCTGCCCGGCGCTCCGTTCTGCATCAACCCCGAGGCGGGCATCCACGCCGCGCGGATCAACTACACCTTCTCGAAGCCCGACGTGATCGAGGAGGGGGTGTCCCGTCTGGCACAGGCCATTCAGGAGATGAAGCTGGCCGCGAAGTAGCCGAGACCGCTTGGATATTCCGCACAAAAAACGCCGCGATGAGCGGCGTTTTTTGTACCCCTCGGGCAAAAGGGGCCAACGGCGAAAGGAGGGACCGTACTTTGGAGGAGAGGAGAATTACGCCGCGATGGTGGACCCGCGAAGAGGGCGACGTGGTACGCTGTACGCTTTGTTTCCGCGGCTGCACGCTGCGGAGCGGCGCGGCCGGCTTCTGCGGCGTTCGCCTGAACGCGCGCGGGACCCTTGTCTCCCCCTGGCTGGGCCGTTTCTGCGCGCGGGCCGTCGATCCCATCGAGAAGAAGCCCCTGGCCCATTGGAGGCCGGGAACCCTCATCTATTCCCTGGGCAGCGTGGGCTGCACGATGGCCTGTCCCTTCTGTCAGAATCACGAGATCGCCCACCCCGAACGTCCGGAGGCACTCTCTCGTGCGGCGGCCGCCCTGCGGCCCGAGGAGCTGGCGCTGGAGGTCCGAAACCTCGGGCTTTCGTCCGTGGCCTTCACCTACAACGAGCCGACGCTTCAGGCGGAGTATATCCTCGAGGCGGCCCCGCTGCTGAGGGAGAACGGGATCGCCCTCGTCCTCGTCACGAACGGCGTCATGTCCGAGCCGGCAGCCATGGAGCTCCTGAGTTGCACGGATGCGGCCAACGTCGACCTCAAGGCCTTCGATACGGAGCGTTACCGGCGTCTGGGAGGTTCGCTCGACGCCGTGAAGGCCAATATCGCATCCTGGGTGCGGGGCGGCGTGCACGTAGAGCTGACGCACCTCGTCGTCCCCGGGCTCGTCGATCCGGGGGAGGGATTCGACGCCATGACGGACTGGATCGCCGCCCTGTCCCCCTCCGTCCCCCTGCACCTCTCGCGCTGCTTTCCCGCCTGGCAGCACTTCGCGCCGCCGACGGACACGGAGCTCCTGTACTCCCTGGCCGACCGGGCGCGGGGAAAGCTGCGGCACGTCCACCTGGGGAACGTGCGCTGACACGCTTCTATGAAAGCCCCATGAGCCCGAGGATTCCGTTGACGTCAAGGTGCCGTTCGACCGCCGCGGCCAGGGCGTCGTAGGCCTGCTCCTTTCGGGCCGCGGTATCGACGGCCGGCCGTTCCTCCAGGCCGCGGGCGCGACGGAGGGCGTTGAGCCACAAGCCCCGGAAGCGGTCGTTCTCGAAGACGCCGTGCAGATACGTCCCCGCGATCCGGAGCCCCTCCGCCCCAAGCCCTTCCGGACGTCCATCCGCCAGGATGAAAAGAGGCTCGCCGGGCGCCTCCGCGTCGGGGACCGTCCGGCCGAAATGAATCTCGTACCCCTCCACGGGGATGGGGGCCTCCGCGTGGTTCGGGTTGGGGTTCAGCTTGGGGTTCAGAGCGCCCGAGACGCAAACGGTCGTCTTGACCCCGGCCCGAAACTCGGTCACAATGGGCAGAAGCCCCAGGCCATCGATCCCGCGCAGCTCGGAGTTCTCCCGCAGATCGGGATCCTCCAGCCTGCGGCCCATCATCTGATAGCCCCCGCACAGCCCGAGGACGAACCCGCCCGCATCCGCAAACGCGCGCAGCGCCTCGGCGAGGCCCATCTCACGAAGCCAGCTCATGTCCCGCATCGAATTCTTGGAGCCCGGGAGGATCACCGCGTCGAGGGATCGCAGCATCTTGAGCGGCGTCCCGGGATCCAGGCCGACGAGATCTACGTCCGGCTCGTACTCGAAGGGGTCGAGGTCCGTGAAGTTGGAGATACCGGGAAATCGGACCACGCCGACCGACAGCGCCCCCCGCCCTGTCTCTTATACACATCTCCGAGCCCACGAGACGGAGCTACA
>NZ_CAUUGJ010000135.1:0-5426 GCF_963544685.1 uncultured Fretibacterium sp.
CAACCGACAGGCGCATCACGCCTCCACCTCCCCCACGACTTCGGGCTTCCAGTCCGGCCGCGCGGCGTCGCGCTCCAGGCGTTCGAAGTCCCCCATGGGGATCGGGACGAAGCGCACCCACATCCCCGCGTTCAGGAAGATCGGAACGGGCCGGTCGGGGTCGAAAAGCCGGAGCGGCGTCCGCCCGATCAGGTTCCAGCCTCCGGGACTGTCGATCGGGTAGATGCCCGTCTGCTTCCCGGCGATCCCCACCGATCCGGCGGGGATCCTCTCCCTCGGCTCCGGCAGCCGCGGGGTCTCGAGCGTCGCGTCCATCCCCCCGAGGTAGGAAAACCCGGGCGTGAATCCCAGCATGTAGCAGTAGCATTCGGCCCCGCTGTGGCGGCGGACCACCTCGTCGGGGGAAAGCCCCGTGTGCTCCGCGACCCGGCCGAGGTCGGGGGCGAAGTCCCCCTCGTAGCAGACGGGCACGAGGACCCTCCCGCCGCCCGAAGGTCCGGCCTCGAGCGGTGCCTCGGACATCTCCAGCAGCAGCCGCTCGAGCTGGTCCGGGTCCGGCGCGCTGAGCGGGTCGAAACAGACCGCGAGCGAGCGATACGTGGGCACAGCCTCGACGAATCCGGGGAAGGGCGACGCCTCGACTCTCTTCCTCAGGGCCTGGACCCGCGCGTTCACGCCCAGGTCGATGGCGCTGCCGAACTCGACGACGAGACAGCTTTCCCCCGCGTGAAGGATGCGCGGGGCGATGGAGCCGGTCATGGGACATCCCTCCTGGAGAACTTGATTACGAAGTTGACATGGCGGCTTTGCCCCCATGTCGAATTTCAGAAAACGCGGCTCATCGACCGAACAGCTTGCCGAGCCCCTGCAGAGCGCCCCAGGCCATCCAGGCCGTGAAGGCGACCATAACCCACCCCAGGACGGTGAGCCAGACGGGATGGCGGTACTGGCCCATGATGTCCCTGCGGTGCACGGCCAGAAGCATGGAGGCCAACGAGAGCGGCAGGATCATTCCGTTGATGGAGCCCGCCAGGACGAGCAGCGTCACGGGACGTCCCACCTGCGTCAGGACCATCGTCGAGGCCAGGATGAACCCGATAATCCAATACCGGTAGTAGCGTTCGACAAAGCCGAACAGCGTGCGCAGGAAGGAGACGGAGGTATAGGAACAGCCCACCACAGAGGTGATCGCCGCGGACCAGAGGATGACGCCGAATATCCTGTACCCCACCTCGCCCGCCGCGATGCGGAAGGCGTCCGCGGCCGGGTTTGAGGGGTCGAGCTTCACGCCGGTCACGACGACCCCCAAAACCGCCATGAACAGCAAAAAGCGCATGATGCCCGTGATCAGGATTCCGTTCAGGGAGCCCCGGTTGATGCGCCCGAGGTTCTCCGTGCCGACGATGCCCGCGTCGATGATCCGGTGTGCGCCGGAGAAGGTGATGTAGCCGCCTACGGTTCCCCCCACCAGCGTCAGGATCGTCGTCCAGTCGATGACGGAGGGCTTGACGATCTCGCGCACGGACTCGGCCGCGGGTGGGCTGGTCCGGACGACCACGTAGGCGATCATGGCGAGCATGACGAGGCCGAGGACCTGGGTGAACCGGTCCATGGCCCTGCCCAGGTCGCGCCACAGGAAGATGGCGATGGCGATGACGGCACTGACGATGGCCCCCGTGTTCTGATCCATGCCCAGCATGACGTTGAACCCCAGGGCCGCGCCGCCGACGTTGCCGATGTTGAAGGCCAGGCCTCCGAGCGCCACGGCAAAGGCCAGGAAATAGCCCAGGCCCGGCAGCACCCGGTTGGCGACATCCTGTCCGCGCAGGCCCGAAACGGCAAGGATGCGCCAGACATTGAGCTGGACAACGATGTCCACGAGGACCGAGACCACAATGGCAAAGGCGAAGGCGGCTTTCAGCCGCTCCGTGAACACGGTCGTCTGCGTAATGAAGCCAGGACCGATGGCCGAGGTCGCCATCAGGAAGGCCGCACCGAGCAGTATGCTCACCGTCTCCCCTTTCGAGTGTTTCCTCTGCAGTTCCGTCATGCTTCATTCCTCCCCGCGGGTTGTGCGCACGGCGTCCTGAGGAAAAAATCATCCCGTGGAATTCACCGCGCTTTCTTACTATAAGTTCGCTTAATTATACATGCAAGCATGCAGACTGGCTCAATTGAAAAGCAGTGAAGTTTTCTCTTGACTTTCCGCTTTACCATGCCTAATCTGGAGGGGAACGACCGCACCGGCGGCCCGGTGCACGAGCGGCAGCACGGCAGCCTTGAGGCTTTGAAAGGGGGCATTTCCACGATGGCATTCACGGATCTGCACATCGACCTGAACAGCGATTTGGGCGAGAGTTTCGGAGACTGGAGGATGGGCATGGACGAGGAGGTGATGAGGTCCATCACCTCCTCGAACGTGGCCTGCGGATGGCATGCCGGCGACCCCATGGTGATGCTCGGGACCGTGCGTGCGGCCAGGGCCGCGGGCGTGGCCGTCGGCGCACACCCGGGGTATCCCGACCTGATGGGGTTCGGGCGGCGCAGCATGGCCTGCACGCCGGACGAGCTCTATGCCTATACGCTCTATCAGGCGGGCGCGCTCGCCGCCGTCTGCCGCTCCGAGGGGATCGAGCTCCAGCACGTGAAGCCGCATGGGGCGATGTACAACCAAGCGGCCAAGGACCCCCGGTTGGCGGAGGCCATCGCCCGCGCCGTGCGCGCGCTGGGGGAGGGCGTCATTTTGATGGGGCTGGCGGGCTCCGCCTTCGAGGCCGCATCGGCCGATGCGGGCGTCCCCTTCGCCGCGGAGGCCTTCGTCGACCGAGGCTACATGCCCGACGGCTCCCTGGTTCCACGCGGCAGGCCGGGGGCCTTCATCCACGATCCCGAGGAGGCCGCGGCCCGCATGGTGAGGCTGGTCAAGGAGGGGGTCGTGACGGCGGCCGACGGCAGTGAACTTCGCCTGAAGGCTCATTCCATCTGCGTGCACGGGGACAACCCCGACGCCGTCGGTATGGCCCGGACGGTGCGCGCAACGCTGGAGAGGGAGGGCATCGCGGTCGGGCCGCTGCGCGGCTGAGCTCCGCGGGGACAGTCGGCCATCCATGATCCATGATCCCCATACACGATCGCCATACACGGCACTCCGCGGCAGAAGTGCCCGCCAATCGAAGGTCCGGGGCTGGAGGCCCCGGAGAGGAGGATTCAGACCATGGCCAAGATGAGCGACTATGCAAACCACAGTCCGCAGGACGTGCGCCGGATGATCCGGGAGGGGAAATGGGACCGCCCAACCTCCGGCATGTGTGCGGGCCACGTGCAGGCCAACCTGGTGGTTCTGCCCAGGGACCTGGCCTATGACTTCCTGGTGTTCGCACAGCGCAACCCCAAGCCCTGTCCCATCCTGGACGTGACGGAGCCGGGGGACACCGAGCCCCGCCTGGTGGCGCCGGGCGCGAACATCGCGACGGACATCCCGCGCTACCGCGTCTGGAGGGACGGGGAATGCGTCGACCAGCCAACGGACGTCAGGCGCTACTGGAGGGACGACCTCGTCGCCTTCCTTCTGGGCTGCTCCTTCTCCTTCGAGGGCGCGCTGCTCCAGTCCCATATCGGCATCCGGCACATCGAGTGCGACTGCAACGTCCCCATGTTCGTCACCAACATCCCCTGTCACCCCGCGGGCCGTCTGAAGGGCCCGATGGTCGTCTCCATGCGGCCGATCCCCGCGCCCCTGGTGCCGAGGGCGGTGCTCTGCACGGGACGGTTCCCGGCGGTGCACGGCGCTCCGGTCCACGTGGGGGACCCGGGGGCCATCGGCATCGCGGACATCGGCAAGCCCGACTTCGGCGACCCCGTGGAGATTCGTCCCGGGGAGCTCCCCGTCTTCTGGGCCTGCGGCGTCACGCCCCAGGCGGCGATCATGGCGGTGAAGCCGGAGTTCGCCATCACGCACTCCCCGGGCTGCATGTTCATCGCCGACCCGCTGGACGCCGACTACGCAGTGTTCTGAGGCATCGGGAGCCAAAACCGACTCGACCACCGGGACGATCAGGGGGCGCGACAATCCGCGCCCCCTGCAGTTCCATGACACTTATCCGCGACACTTATCGCTCCGCCCCACTCCCCCGTTCGGTCAAACTGCCTTATAATGAGGTCAATACTTCCGAGGAGGAGAGAATGGTTTCATGTTGCTCCGACGTTCCTTTTTCTTGTCCTTGATCGTCCTGTACTTCGCTTTCGTCCTGTCCCCCATCTTTCTGATGGTCCTGGGCTCTTTCGGGGATAAATGGTTTGGTACCCTCCTTCCCTCGGGGTTCACCCTGAAGTGGTACGTCCAGCTCTTCGGCAAGTCCATGTATGTCCGCGCCATGTTCATGAGCCTCAGAGTTGCGGCGCTGACGGTTCTGCTCAACGCCGCGATCGCGGTCCCTGCGGTCTACGCCATCCACGCTCTGAACAGCCGGCGGCTGCGGACCCTCTTCGACTTCTGCATGCTGCTGCCCATAGCCATACCGCCGGTCGTGATGGGGCTGGGGTTGATCCAGGCCTTCAACTGGAAGGGCTTTTCTCTGGTCGGAACCTGGCCGCTTCTTCTGGGGGCCCACGTCGTCTATACGCTGCCCTTCATGATGCGTCCCCTGATGGCCAATATCGAGATGATCCGATGGAGCCTCCTGGAGGAGGCGTGCTTATCGCTGGGGGCCTCGTTCGGGATGACGCTGCGCCGGGTTCTGATCCCGAACCTGCTGCCCGGACTGCTCTCCGGCGCCCTGATGACCTTCGCCATGTCGCTCGGAGAGTTCCAGCTGGCCGTCATGGTCACCGGCTCCGTCACTCAGACCTTTCCGGTCGTGCTCTATCAGGCGTTCTACGTCTCCACAGGGTTCGCTTGCGCGGCGACGACTCTCCTGATCCTCGTCAGCCTGCTGACCCTGTCGGGCCTGGCGCTGCTGGGACGCTCATTCTCGGCCGACGCCACCTTAGGAGGTTAAGTCCCTTGAACTTGAGAAAACATCAGGAAAACATCCCAGAGAGAAAGCGGATCGTCAGCGTCATCGGGACCTCGACGGCCACCCCGGATCTCTACGAGCTGGCTCGGGAGACGGGCCGCCTGCTCGCCCGGCGCGGCTGCATTGTCGTCTGCGGCGGGCGCGGCGGCGTGATGGAGGGCGTCTGCAGGGGCGTCCGGGAGGAGGGCGGGACCTCCGTCGGACTCCTGCCCACATCCATGGAAGAGGCCAACCCCTACGTAGACCTGCCGATCGTGACGGGGCTCGGCGAGCTCCGCAACATGGCCGTCGCCTCGGCGGGTTCGGCCGTCATCTCCATCGGCGGCGCCTACGGGACCTTGACGGAGTTGGGCTTTGCCCTGCGGCAGGGCAAACGTGTCGTCGGGCTCCGGACCTGGAACCTGCACGACG
>NZ_CAUUGJ010000136.1:0-5342 GCF_963544685.1 uncultured Fretibacterium sp.
GGCGATGACGCTCCATTTGCTCATGTCGCAGTTCGCGGGGACGAGGATATCCGCCGGCCTGAATATTTTATCCATCTTGTTCATCCTTACTTGTATCCTTATGCATCCGTCTGCCTTCCCCGGTAATCAGGAAAAACTTTCCTCTACGATGTCCACCAGCTCCGCGCCGATGCGTTTCTGGGCCTCCACGGTGCCGGCGCCGACGTGGGGGGTGCAGGAGACGGAGGGGTGCTGGGCGAGCGTCCAGTTGGGATCCTTCTCGCTGAGCCAGACGTCCAGACCTGCGGCCCTTACCTTGCCGCCGTTCAGGGCCTCCAGCAGCGCCGCCTCGTCCACGTTGCTGCCGCGGGAGACGTTGATGATGACCACGCCGTCCTTCATTTTCGCGATGCTCCCGGCGTCCACCAGCGGCTTGTCCCCGCCGGGCGCACACAGGACGATGATGTCGGACTTCGCGAGCAGCTCGTCCATAGAGACGAAGTGCATCGTGCTGCACTCCGCGCCCTCGGGCTTGTTGCGGTGGACGACGGAGAGGACGTTCATCCCCAGGGCCTGCCCCTTCTCGCCGACCATCCGGCCGATGCGGCCGTAGCCGATCACGCCCATGGTCTTGCCCTCCAGCTCGAAGCCTTTGGAGTAGGCCTTCTTCTCCCACTTGTTCTCGCGCATGGTGTGCCCGGCGATGGAGATGTTGCGTGCGCAGGCGAAGAGCAGCGCGAGGGCCAGCTCCGCCACGGCGTTGGAGGAGGCGCGGGGCGTGTTCCGGACCTGAATGCCCGCCGCCTCGGCGTATTTGACGTCGATGTTGTCCACGCCCACGCCGGCGCGGATGATGAGCTTCAGGCGGCCTCCCTTCGCCGCGTCGATCTGCGGCTGCTTGATCTTCGTGGCGGACCGGATGATCACGGCATCGAAATCCCGAAGCGCCCCGCCCAGGGCGTCCGGCTCGTAGAACTGCTCCACGACCTCATAGCCGTCCTTGCGGAGCTTCGCGACGGCGGCGGCGTCCATCCCATCGGTGACCAGAATTTTCTTAGACATGGAGGTTTCTCCTTTATTCACGGTATGCAGCTGTTCGCTGTGTACAACCTAATGAGACGCTGATTTAATTCATGGAGCCCCCCGGTGGTACCCCAGCTTGCCTATTTTGAGGAAAAGGCTTTCCGGGGCCGCCGCTATCCCCCAAAGGGGAGCCTTCCGGCAACCGCTCGCTTCGCTTGCGGGCCGATCAGTCTCAGGATAGCGGCGTGGGGGGTATGGGGGCTTTGCCCCCATTAATTTTTTGCTTCGTACTTCCGGAGGAAGTCGACCAGGGCCTCGACGCCCTCCTTGGGCATGGCGTTGTAGATGGAGGCGCGCAGGCCGCCGACGCTTCGGTGTCCCTTGAGGTTGTCGAACCCGGCGGCCTTCGTGGCGGCCACCACCTCCGCGTCCTGCTCCTTGCTGGACGTCACGAAGGGCACGTTCATCAGGGACCGGTCCTCCTTCGCCACCGTGCCGCGGAAGAGCTTGCTCTGGTCCAGGAAATCGTACAGGACCGCGGCCTTCTCCCGGTTGCGCCGGTCCATCTCGGCCAGGCCGCCCATCTTCAGGAGGTACCGGAAGATCTTTCCGCAGCAGTAGATGGCCCAGCAGTTGGGCGTGTTGTAGAGGGAATCGGCGTCGGCGTGGATCTTGTAGCTGAGGTAGGTCGGGACCTTGGGGTCCAGGTCGTCCCGGAGCAGGTCCTCACGGATGATGGCGACGGCCATGCCCGCGGGGCCGACGTTCTTCTGCACGCCGCCCCAGATGAGCCCGTACTTGCTCACGTCGCAGGGGCGGGAGAGGAACATCGAGGACTGGTCGGAGACCAGGACCTTTCCTTTCGTGTCGGGGAGCCTGCGGTAGGTGGTGCCGTGGATGGTCTCGTTCTCGCAGATATAGACGTAATCCGCGTTGGCGGGAACGTCCAGGTTGGAGCAGTCGGGAACGTAGGAGAAGTTCTTGTCCTTCGACGACGCGGAGATCTTCACCGTGCCGTATTTCTGCGCCTCCTTGATGGCCTTCTGGGACCAGGCTCCGGTCTCGATGTAGCAGGCGACGCCGTTCTTCATCAGGTTCATGGGGACCATGGCGAACTGGACGTGCCCGCCGCCCTGGACGAAGAGTATTTTGTAGTTGTCCGGGATGCCCATGAGCTCGCGCAGGTCCGCCTTCGCCTCGGCCAGGATGTCCTCGAAGACCTTGGAGCGGTGGCTCATCTCCATGACGCACATGCCGCTTCCGCGGTAGTTCATCATCTCGGCGGCGATCTCCTCCAGAACGGACTCGGGCATCATGGCCGGACCGGCGGAAAAGTTATACGTGCGACCGTACTTCATAAGAATCGACCTCTTTCCATAAAATTATTTTTTCCGGATGACTCGGATTAGTCGTCGGTCGGGGAGGCGTGAGGCAAGGAAGGGCTGAGGCGAAACGGGACACCGGACGGAACCCCGCGCCATGGGCCTTGCCGTATGGCTGCGCTCCCCGGCAAATGCAGTCCTTGCATCTCGAGGAAGCGTCAGGTGAAGCCCTGTCGTGCCGCCGGAAATTTCGACATCGGTCTCCCCTCCTTAAGGATAGGATCAGGACCCTCGTGCAACACGGCCGTACTATAGCAGACCATCATATCCCCGGCAAGGGAGAGCTGACGGCGCGCCGCTTTCCGGCGGGATCGCGGCGTTGGGACAGCGTCGGGGACGCGGGAATTCCCGTTGGCCGTGGATGGCCGCGGAGCGGCTGCCGATCCGCCCTGTCTTATTGACTTGCGTTTCATGGAGGATTATATTTGTACAAGTTTTTCATCTCAAACTATAAAGGAGTGGTTGTCATGAAACTCAGGAAATCCGGCATCGGCGCTCTTCTGCTCGCTTTTCTCCTTGCCCTGCTGGCCCTTGGGGGCTGCGGCGGCGGCTCTTCCGACAGCGGTTCGCCGGGCTTCGACGGCGGCTCCGGCACTGCGGGGGACCCCTACCTGATCGCGAACGCGGACAGCCTGCTGTCCCTCGCCGCGAACGTCAACGGCGGGAAACGGGATGGCTATTCGGGGCGGTACTTCAAGCTGAGCGCCGACATCGACCTCAGGGGCATCAAGTGGACGCCGATCGGGAATATGAACGACCACGAGAAACGATCGACCTTCTTCCGCGGCACCTTCGACGGGGCGGGCCGCACGGTGTCCAACCTGCGCTACGAGACGGATGCCTTCACCGTCGGAGCCGGACTCTTCGGCGTCAGCAGCGGCACGATCAAGGACCTCAACGTCGTCAATGCGTTCGTTCACGTCACTCATCTCCCCGCGGGAGAGAGGAAGTCTGTGGCGATCGGCGGAGTCGTCGGCTACAACCTGGGCGCCGTGGAGAACGTCGCGCTGACCGGCAGCTCCTCCATCCTCGGCCTCAACTGCGTCGGCGGGGTCATCGGCGGCAATAGCCACGGAACGATCCGCAACTGCCGGACCCAGGGCGTCGAGATCGAGCTGATAGGCGACAACAACTTCCCCGACCGCATCGTCCAGGACGACATAGCCGAGTGCGGCGGCCTCATCGTCGGCGGCAGTTTCGGCGGCACGATCAGCGGCTGCACCGCCTCCGGCACGGTGAAGGCCTCCGGGAGGGAGCCGGTCGGCATGGGCGGCATCGGCGGCTGCCTCGAGATGATGGATTCGATCACGAACTGCAGGGCCGACGTAAAGATCGTCACGACGAACGGCGGGCACGCCATCGGCGGCCTGTGCGGCTATTCCGGAACGCACCCGGACAAGGCGAAGCACTCTGTGACCAACTACCCCGCGATCATCGACAACTGCTCCGTGACGATCGACATCGACGCGAAGGATGCGACGCACGTCGGCGGCCTTGTCGGAACGGGTCTTTACTATTACGGCAAGGAGACGGCCTTCAGGATCACGAACTGCTCCGTGTCCGGCACGATCGACGGAGCTGTGACCCCCGGGACGATCCTCGGGCGCACCAACGCGGACAGCTCGTACGACGCGGCGACGAAGGCGAACGCGAAGGTCCTCGTCGACGGCAAGTCCTCGGGGGCGGAGGTCGGCACGACCGGCCGGATGTACGAGAGCGCGGACCAGGGAGACGAATAATCGCTCTTACCGAAGTCCCTGCCGAATTCGCCGTGACATTAACGGAGCGCTTTTGACAAGATTCGGCGTCGGCCTGTCCGAGGGGTGACATTATCTCAGAACAACGACAGGCAGCGGCAGACATCTTGACCTTTTTCAAAAAAACGCTAAAATATGTGGTCGTGTTCGGGACGTAGCGCAGTCTGGCTAGCGCATCTGCATGGGGTGCAGGGGGTCGGAGGTTCGAATCCTCTCGTCCCGACCATATTACGACGACAAGGGCTCTTCCGCAAAAAGCGGAGCGCCCTTTTTTGTTTTTCGTTCCACCTCTATTCCCTCTCCTTGTATAATAAGTCCGTTCGGTTTCGTGTCCTTCCTTATCATCACCCGCCATGAGGGAAAGGCGTCTTTTCGTCTCCTCGCGGCGGCAAGGGCTGCGTTCGGCGGTTTTTCTCGATAGATATCGAAAAAGGAGTGAAGCGCAATGTCTCTGCCCCATCTGCATGGCTTTCCGGTCCCCTCCCTCTCCGGAGAACAGATCGTCTCCCTGGAGGAGGCGGCGCGCCTGGCCCGCATCGATGCCGTGACCATGGTCGCGGCCGCCAACAGCGGCCATCCGGGCGGCGCGTTTTCCAGCATGGAGATGTTCCTGTCCGTCTACGGTGTGGCGAACCTCACGCCGGAGAACTGCGGAAGTTTGGATCGGGACTACGTCGTCGTCTCGCATGGCCATACCTCGGCCGGGGTGTACGCGGCCCTCGCCGCCT
The DNA here is from genome assembly GCF_963544685.1 of uncultured Fretibacterium sp. Lineage (NCBI taxonomy): Bacteria > Thermotogati > Synergistota > Synergistia > Synergistales > Aminobacteriaceae > Fretibacterium > uncultured Fretibacterium sp. Next base: position 4,870 of record NZ_CAUUGJ010000136.1, read on the forward strand.
GGGGATTCTTCGACGCCGTTGAGGCCGTCTCTCATTTCCGGAGCTGCGGCAGCGTCTTTCAGGGCCACGTCGAGCGCGACATCCCGGGCGTCGACTGGGGGACGGGAAACCTGGGGCAGGGGCTCTCCGCAGGCGTCGGCTTCGCGCTGGCACAAAGGGCGCGGGGCTGCAAAGGGCGCACCTATGTCCTGATGGGGGACGGAGGGCAGACGAAGGGGCAGCTCGCCGAGGCCCGGCGTATGGCCGTGAAGGAGGGGCTCGAGAACCTCGTCGCCCTGGTCGACTGGAACGGCATTCAGATCTCGGGGAACCTCGACGCGGTGATGCCCTGCAACCTGAAGGCCCTCTGGGAGGCGGACGGCTGGGAGGTCGTGGAGTGCGACGGACATTCCTTCCAGGCCCTTTACGGGGCGCTGCGCGGCGCGGGGTCCGGGGGACGCCCGACGGTCCTGCTCTGCCGCACGGTCATGGGC
>NZ_CAUUGJ010000137.1:0-5324 GCF_963544685.1 uncultured Fretibacterium sp.
TTTTTATATAGAGTAGAATGGAACAAACTTTGTCCTGGAGCGGAGGGGAGATCATGGACGCCTATCCCAGACTTTGCATCCACCTGGACCGCATACGCGAGAACGCGGCGCGTGTGGCAGAGCGGTGCCGCGCGCACGGCATCGCCGTCTGTGCCGTGACCAAGGGCATCTCGGCCGACTTGAACGCGGCGCGTGCGATGCTCGAGGGGGGCTGCGACGCCTTTGCGGACAGCCGCATCCGCAACCTGATCCGGCTCGAGGAGGCCTTTCCGGCCGTGGATCGGTTTCTGCTGCGCATCCCCATGCGCTCCGAGCTGGAGGCGGTCGTGCGCACCGCCTCGTGCTCGACCGTGTCGATGATCGAGGCCGTCGAGGCGTTGGAGGCGGAGTGCGCGGCCCAGGGAAAAACGCACCGTGCGCTCCTGATGTTCGACCTCGGCGACCGGCGGGAGGGGATCCTCGAGGAGGAGATGGAGGCGTTCGTTCGGGCCTTCAAGCGCTGTCCGCGCGTGAAGCTGCACGGGGTGGGGGCGAATTTCGCCTGCTTCGCGGGGGCGCTGCCCTCGGCCGGTGCGCTCGAAAGGCTTGCGTCGGCCCGCAGCTTCATGGAGGACGGGCTGGGGTATGCCGTCCCGGTCTGCTCCGGAGGGGAGACTTCGAGCCTCAAGCTGCTGGAGGAGGGGACGCTGCCCCGGGACGTCAACCACCTGCGGGTGGGGGAGGCCATTCTGCTGGGCGGCGACGTTGCCTGGCAGCGGGCGATCCCCTGGCTGAGGCAGGACACTGTGGAGCTGGAGGCTCAGGTCATCGAGGCCCGGGAGAAGCCCTCCCGGCCCGAGGGGCCGATCGGGCCGGACGCCTTCGGCAGGGTGCAGACGTTCGAGGATCGGGGGCGCCGTCTCAGAGCGATCCTGGGGATCGGCCGGCAGGATCTCCCTGTGGAGGGGCTGAGGCCCCTGGACGAGAGCGTGGAGGTCCTGGGGGGATCGAGCGACCACACGCTTCTGGACGTGGGGGGACGGCCGGCGGTCACGCGATGGGGAGACGTGCTGCGCTTCGGGGTCGATTACGGGGCGATGCTGAGCTTGTCCACGTCTCCCTATGTGGCCCGGGCCTGTTTCGAGGACGGGCGCGAGGTCAGAGCAGTGCCGCGAGGAGGACGATCAGGATCAGCCCCGGAAGCATGTTGCCCGTTCGGACCTCCGTGATGCGCAGGAGGTTCAGGCCGATCCCCATGATCATGAGCCCGCCCAGGCCTGAGAGGTCGGCGAGCATCGCCGGGGTGATGAGAGCCTGGGCCCCGCCGGCGGCGAACGTCAGCGCCCCTTGGTAGAGCAGGACGGGCAGGGCCGAGAAGAGCACGCCGACGCCGAGCGAGGCGGCCAGAAACAGGGCGGCGGTGCCGTCCATGACCCCCTTGGTGACGAGCAGCCCGGGGTTCCCTCGGACGCCGTCCTCTATCGCCCCCAGGATCGCCATCGAGCCGATGCAGAAGAGCAGGGCGGCGGTGACGAACCCCTCGGTGAAGGTCTCGCTGCCGATTCGCAGCCTTGCCTTGAGCCGATCGCTCAGGGAGTTGAGCCGGACGTCCAGGTCCATCAGCTCCCCCGCGGCGGTGCCCAGGATGAAGCTCAGCAGGACGGCCAGGACGTGCTGCATCCTGAGCGCCATGTCGGCCCCCAGGTACAGGCAGAACAGGCCGAGACACTGGAAGATGCTGCGCTGGACGCGCTCCGGGACGAGACGGCCGGCAAAAAGGCCGATGGCGCCCCCCAGAAGGATGGCGAGCGCGTTGAACAGGGTTCCGCCCGCCGGGATGCCGCTCAGAAATTCCATGTTGGATGAGGTCCCTCCAAAAAAGTACGGACCGGCGCTATCCGTTCCCTGCCGGCCCGTGCCCCGCAAAATCCGAATCGTTGGGCTCTTACGCCCTGATGGCCTCGACGCGCCCCGGATAAGCGGCAAGCGCACCCTTCAGGATGGTCATGGCCTTGACCAGGTCCTCGTTCTTCAGGACGTAGGCCAGTCGCATCTCGTTCCTGCCGCGGTCCGCGGCCGTGTAGAACCCGTTTCCGGGCGCGGCCATCGTCGTCTCCCCGTTGATGTCGAAGTTCTGGAGCATCCAGATGATGAACTTCTCGGCGTCGTCCACGGGGGCCTTGACCATGACGTAGAACGCGCCCTTCGGCTCCTCGCAGATCACGCCGTCCATGGACTTCAGGGCCTTGTAAAGGGTGTCCCGCCGGGCCTTGTACTCCTTGTTCACGTCCTCCAGGTACTTTTTCGGCGTCTTGTAGAGCCCGGCCGCGCCGACCTGCTCCAGCGTGGAGACGCACAGGCGCCCCTGGCAGAGCTTCAGCACCTGTCCCATGAAGTCCCGGTTCCTGATCGCGATGGTGCCGATGCGCGCCCCGCAGGCACTGAAGCGCTTGGACACGGAGTCGACCATGATCACGCGGTCCAGCACGTCCTTCATGTGCCCCAGGCTGGTGAACTTCTCCCCGTCGTAGGTGAACTCGCGGTAGACCTCGTCGGCGATCAGGTAGAGGTCGTGCTTTTTGGCCAGCCCGGCCAGCATCTCCAGCTCGGCGGGCGTGTAGACGGCGCCCGTCGGGTTGCCGGGGTTGGAGATCCAGATCGCGCGCGTGCGCGGCGTGACGAGCTTCTCGATGACGGAGGCGGGGGGAAGGTGGAACCCCTCCTCGGCCCTCGTGGGGATGGGCACGAGCCTGGCAAGGGAGGACTGGGCGAACGCGTTGTAGTTCGCGTAGAAAGGCTCCGGGACCAGCAGCTCGTCTCCGGGGTCGCAGATGGTCATGACCGCGAACCACAGGGCCTCGCTGCCGCCGTTGGTGACGTAGATGTCGTCGCGCTCGTAGGGGATGTCCCAGGACTTGTAGTAGGCGCTGACGGCGTCGCGGAGGTCGTTGTTGCCCTGCGAGGTCGCGTAGGCGACGGTCTCCACCTTGAAGTTACGGATGGCCTCGAAGTATTCGCCGGGGGTCCTGATGTCCGGCTGGCCGATGTTGAGGTGGAACACCTTTTTCCCCTTGCTCTTGGCCTCGTCGGCAAAGGGGATGAGCCGACGGATGGGCGACGTCTGCATTGCCTTGATACGGTCGGAAAAATGCATCTCCATACAGCCTCCTTCGATATTTTTTGACGGCGTTGTTTTGACGGCATCGGGCGGATGCCGCCGAGCGGCTTGCGCCCGGCGCTTATTTCGCCCTTCCCTGCCCGGCCACGGCGGCCTGGGCCCTGGCGATGGCCTCGGGGTCGCCGAGGTAACGGTGTCCCAGGGGCTTCATGTCCTTGTCCAGCGTGTAGATCAGGGGGACGCCCGTGGGGATGTTCAGCTCCAGGATGTCCTTGTCGGAGATGTCGTCCAGATATTTGACCAGGGCCCGCAGGCTGTTGCCGTGGGCGGCGATGATGATCTTTTTCCCGCCCCGGACCTCCGGGACGACGGCCTCCGTCCAATAGGGCACGACGCGGGCCACGGTGTCCGCCAGGCACTCGCCGGCCGGTACCTCATCCGGTCCGAGCCCCGCGTAGCGCGGATCCCTGCCCGGGTAACGCTCGTCACCCTTGTCCAGCAGGGGAGGAAGGACGTCGTAGCTGCGGCGCCATATCCGGACCTGTTCGTCGCCGTACTTCGCCGCGGTCTCGGCCTTGTTCAGACCCTGGAGCCCGCCGTAGTGCCGCTCGTTCAGCTTCCAGGAGTTGCGGATGGGGATCCACATCCGGTCCATCTCCTCCAGCACGAGCCACAGGGTCTTGATGGCCCGCTTCAGCACGGAGGTGAAGGCCAGGTCGAAGGCATAGCCCTCCTGTTTCAGAAGCCGCCCCGCGGCCCGGGCCTCCTCGATCCCCTTCTCGGACAGGGGGACGTCGGTCCATCCGGTGAAACGGTTCTCCTTGTTCCATGCGCTCTCGCCATGGCGTATCAATGCGATCTCGTACACGAAGCATCACTCCCCAGGTCGAAACAAAATCGAAGCGCGGCAAGCCGGCGCGGCCTCCGTACCGGGATCCCCGCGGGGTCCCGTGCCTGCGGGAACCCCGATATGGAGGGCATGAATCAGCTTTCCTGAATCCTCCGGCACTCCAGGTAATAGCGCTTGTCCTCGGCATGGCCGATGGAGAAGCTCTTTTTGGGGAACGGCCCGGAACGGATGATGGACGGGAAGAGCTCGTCCTTCTCCATTCGGGGCAGCAGCGTCGCCGCGCCGCCGGAGCGGCCGGCCATCTCCAGCGCCGTATCGTCGTTGTGGATGTAGTCCACCTGGCCGCCGTGGGCGGCGATGTAGCCCTGACTGAACTCCTCCGCGGCGCCGATGAGCTGTCCGATGGTCAGGCCGTTGACCGCAACGCGCTCCTCCCGTCCGCCGGCGACCAGCCGAAGCGTGTGTCCTGCGCCCGACGAACGGCTGCGCTCGGCCCAGAAGGCCCTGGCCGCGTCGATGAAGGTCCCCGCGTCGGTGCCGAACAGCACCTTGTGGATCGGCTCGAAGCCGATGGCGTCGTCATGAATGTTCACCAGCTCCACCAGGCTGAAGCGGGCCGGATGCCCCTCGAGCCGCTCGGGCGGGAGCCCGGCCTTTTTGATCTCCTCCCAGCAGTTCTTCGCCGCGGCAAGGCTGTGGTTGCCGTCCCCGATGGCGAACATCGCCGGGGCCGTTCCCTCGTACCGCTCGCGTATCTCCTGGGTATAGGCGTCCATCTCCCGCTCCAGCGCGGCCGCGTCGCCCCCGGTCACCTGCCAGCCGCGCAGGTGGCCGCCCCCGCAGTTGAGGTCGAAATCGTACACGGGCGGGAGCGCCGACTTTCCGGCGTCCAGGGAGCCCAGCACGCCGTTTCGCCTGTCGTCCATCAGCACCATGATGTGCGGCATCTCCAGCGGTGCGTCCCGGCGCACCCTCACGCGCGGCGGCAGGCGCTCCTCCACCGTGCCCTCTGTGGCGCGGATGGGCGAGGCGGACCCGGCGGCGTAGTCGTACGCCTCCAGGTCCAGGGCGACCATGATGCCCCGGCGCACCTTGCCGTCCGACTGCGTGCGCTCCAGATAGACGTAGCTGTGCGGCAGGGTCCGGAAGACGCTGCCGTCGAGGTAGCGGCTCATGGTCGCGTTGATGGTCTTCGCCTCGGCGAACGGGTCGCGCTGGTTCAGGTACGCCTCCGGCAGCATCAGCCGCAGCGTGCTGGGCGCGTCGCCGACGTATCGGTCCAGGGCGTCCCAGTACCCCGGCTGCGAGGAAAACTGGTCGCAGGCGATGACGCTCCATTTGCTCATGTCGCAGTTCGCGGGGACGAGGATATCCGCC
>NZ_CAUUGJ010000138.1:0-5295 GCF_963544685.1 uncultured Fretibacterium sp.
AGGAATAAAGGGGTGAAGGGGTTTGGGGACGTTTCGCATGGCGCGAATCAACAAGCAGCTTCAGCGGGAGATCGCCCTTCTGCTGGAGCACCGCATCAAGAACGAGGCCGTGAAGGACGCCATCATCACGGGCGTGGAATGTTCCCGGGACCTGGAACACGCGCGGGTGTTCTTCACCGCCGTGGACCTGGACCGGCGCGCCGCCCTCCAGGAGGAGCTCCAGTGTGTGAAGGGGGTGCTTCGGACCCTGCTGGGCCAGGTCCTGACCCTGCGCCATATCCCGGCCCTGGATTTCGTCCCGGACCGGAGCGTGGACTATGGGGAGAGGATCGACGGGATCCTGCATCGCCTGGGGCTCGACTCCCTTCCCGAGCAGGAGGGCGGTTCGGAGGAGGAGACGGATGACTGAGCGTTCCGCGCCCTGTTTTTCCGAGGTGTCCGCACTTCTGAGGGCGTTCCCCCGCTGGACGCTGTTCATCCACCAGAAGGCCGACGGGGACGCCGTCGGTTCGGCGTCGGCGCTCTTCGAGGCCGGCGTGCTTCTGGGGCGCCGGGTGCGCTGGATGGGACCCGACGCGTCGCTTCCCCTGCCCTACCGCTTCCTGCCCCACACGGACGAATACCTTTTCCGCGAGGAGCTCGCCTTTGACGATACGGGGGAGCTCTACGTCTTTCTGGACTCCTCGAACGAGGAGCGCGGGGTCCGGGGCGTCGGGGGCCGCGCTCCGGGGACGGTCGTCCTGAACTTGGACCACCACGAGGACAACTCCCGATACGGGACCCTGAACTGCGTCGACCCCTCCTGCTCCTCGACCACGGAGCTCCTGTACCGCCTTTTCAGGGCGGAGGGCTGGACGGTGACGGCGACGATCGCCGAGAGCCTGTACACCGGGCTCGTCACGGACACCGGGGCCTTCATGTTCAGCAACACGACGCCGCGGGCTCACCGCATGGCGGCGGACCTCCTGGAGCTGGGGGTGGACCCGTCGCGGATCGAGGCGCATATCTACCACAACCGATCGCTGAAGGCCATGGCGCTCTGGGCGCAGGCCCTCTCCCGCATCGAGGTCTGGGGGAAGGACGGGGAGTTCTCCCTGTCGTGGCTCTCGCACGGCGACTTCGCCGGGACGGGTTCTCAGGCCGCGGACACCGAGGGGCTGGTCAATCAGCTGCTGACGATCCGTGGGATCCGCTTCGCCATGCTCCTCTCCGAGCTGGAGCCGGGGCGGGTCAAGATCAGCTTCCGTTCCGAGGAGGGCATGGTCCCGGCCGCGGCCGTCGCCCGGAGTCTCGGAGGGGGCGGGCACCCCAGGGCCGCCGGGGCGACCCTGGAGGGCACCGTGAAGGACGTCGTGCGAAAGGTTCGGTCCGCATTGGAAGAACGCCATGCCGAATGGGCTGCTGCTCATTGACAAGCCGGAGGGCGTCCGGAGCACGGACTGCGTCGCCCGGGTGCGGCGGGCCTTCGGCAGGGGCACGCGCGTCGGGCATGCCGGCACCCTGGACTCCACGGCTTCGGGGCTCCTGGTCGTCCTCGTGGGGGCCGCGACGCGCCTCTCGGACTACGTGATGCGGCTTCCCAAGGTCTACAGGGCGTCGGTGCGCCTGGGGGCGGAGACGGACACCTGCGACCGAACCGGCGAGGTGGTCTTCCGCGGCGATGCCGCCTGCGCGGACGAGGCCGCCCTCGACCGGATCCTGCCCTCCTTCTGGGGCATGAGGATGCAGCGTCCCCCCGAGATCTCCGCCCTGAAGGTGAACGGGGAGCCCTCGCACCGTCTGGCCCGTTCCGGGCGGGGCGGAGCCCTGCCGGAGCGGCCGGTGATGATGGAGAGCGTCCGCCGCCGCTCCGCTCTGGCGGACGGTTGCGTCGAGATCGAGGTCGTCTGCGGCAGGGGCACCTATATCCGCAGCCTCGCGCGGGACATCGGGGCCAGGCTGGGCTGCGGCGCTCACATCGAGGCCCTGCGCCGCCTCTCGATCGGCCCCTTCCTCGTCTCGGAGGCCCTGTCCTTCCCCCCGGACCCCGGCGTGCCGCTGCGCTCCCCGAGGGAGGCCGTCGCCCCCTTCCACCGGATCCTCCTGACGGAGCGGGCGGAGGCGCGCCTTCGGAACGGCCTTCCCGTGCCCCTGCGGGAGGCCGGCCGCTATGTCCCCGGGACCGTGGGGCTCGCGGGCGGCCTGTGCGTCGAGGGGGCCGGGATGATCGGCTTTGTCGACAGGGAGGCCGGGGAGAAGGACGGGGGAGAGATTCTGCTGAGGCCCCGGGCCAACATCTTTGTTCGGGATGAGGCGGAGGGGACATGATCCTGGTCCTGGGGGCCTTCGACGGTTTCCATCGCGGGCACGTCCGCCTTCTGGGCCGGGCCCGGTCCATGGCGCGTTCCATGGGCACGGACTGGGGGGTCGCGACCTTCTCCCCGCACCCGGGGCTCGTGTTGGGGACGATGCGCTCGACCCTCTTCAACTCGGGAGAATGGGAGCTCATCCGGTGTGTCCTGGGGATCCCGCACCTGATCGTCCTCCCGTTCGACGAGCGCCTGAGGAACCTCTCCCCCCGCGATTTCTGGGTGGAGCTGAAACGCCTGACGGACGTGGAGGGCATCGTCGTGGGCAGGGATTTTCGGTTCGGGTTCGAGGGGAGGGGGTCGGCGTCCCTCCTCGAGTCGTTCTGCCGCGAGGACGGAGCGGCGTTCTTCGCGGAGGACCTGCTGGAAGGCGAAGGTGGGGGAAAAATCTCCAGCTCCGCGATCCGCGGCCGGGTGCGGCGGGGGGACGTCTCGGGCGCCGCGGCCGACCTGGGGTACCCCTGGTTTCTCCGGACGGACGTCCTGCACGGGGACGAGCGGGGGCGCAGGCTGGGATACCCGACGGCGAACCTGAACATCGGAGGACCGAGGACGCTTCCGGCCGACGGCGTCTACGCCGTGTCCCTGATTGTGCGGGGGCGGTGGTGCTGCGGCGCTCTCTCGGTGGGCCGCAACCCGACCTTCGACGACGTCCGTGAGCGGCGCGCCGAGGTCTTCATCCTGGACTTCGAGGGGGACCTCTATGGGGCGGAGCTGGCCGTGTTCTTCCTCGAGCGGCTCAGGCCCGAGCGGCGCTTCCCGGATGCCGCGCGTCTGACGGAGCAGATCGCCGCGGACGTGGCGCGCTGCCGCACGATTTACGAGGAGCGCATGAGCGCGGACCCGGAGCTTTTCGGGGCCTTTCTGCGATGTTTTCATTGATAGGGGGGCTTCGTGGATAAAATCAGTGTTTTCCTGGATAGTTCCCGTCCGGGGTTCCCAGGGGACGCGTCCCCTGGGCGGGGTGTGGGGCGGAGCCCCATGTTCGTCATATGGAGGCTTTGGAGGTTGGGCTTTTGAGGGTTTTTCCATGCTGATCGATTCCCACTGTCATCTCAACTCCGACGAGCTGAGGGGGGACGCCGACGCTCTCGTCCGCCGTGCCGCCGAGGCCGGGGTCGGGCGCATGGTAGTCGTCGGCTGCGACCTGGAGGACAGCCGGGAGGCGGTCGGGATGGCCCATCGTTTCAGGGAGAGCGGCGTCTACGCGGCGGTCGGGGTCCACCCTCACGAGGCGTCCCGCTATGCGGACGGCCTGCCGGAGGCGCTGCTGGCCCTGGCCGCGGACGAGCGCGTCGTCGCGCTCGGGGAGGCGGGGCTGGACTACTACTACGACCATTCCCCCCGCGACGTGCAGCGCTCCGTGTTCCGGATGCACCTGGAATGGGCGGCGGCCGTCCGGAAGCCGCTGGTGCTGCACGTCCGGGACGCAATGGACGATGTGCTGTCCCTCCTGGAGGGGCTCGGGCCCGGAATGCGGAGCTCCCTGAAGTTGCTCTTCCACTGCTACAGCGGGGGCCTCGGGTACCTCGACAGGGTCCTTGGGCTCGGGGCCCGGTGCGCCATCGGCGGGGCCGTGACCTGGGCCCGGAGCGACGAGCTCCGCGAGGTCGCAGCCCGAATCCCGGCGGACCGGCTGCTGCTGGAGACGGACTGTCCCTGGATGGCCCCCAGGCCCTTCCGGGGAAAGCTCAACGAGCCCTCCTACGTGCGGTACGTCTACGAGGCCGTCGCCGCGGCGAGGGGCGTGGCGCTCGAGGCGCTGGCCGGTCAGGTGGAGGAGAACGCCCGTACTTTTTTCGGATGGGGGAGTTCCCATGTTTGAGTTCAGGCTGGAGGCGGTCTGTCCCCGGACGGGCGCGCGTGCCGGAACCCTGACGACGCCCCACGGCGTCGTCAGGACGCCGGTGTTCATGCCGGTGGGGACGCAGGCCACGGTGAAGGCCATGACGCCGCCCGAGCTCGAGGAGATCGGGGCCCGGATCATCCTGGGCAATACCTACCATCTCTACCTTCGGCCCGGGGCCGAGCTCGTCGCCGAGGCGGGGGGGCTTCACCGCTTCATGGGCTGGGAGCGGCCCATCCTGACGGACAGCGGGGGCTTCCAGGTCTTCTCGCTCGCGCAGCTCAACAAGGTTACGGACCGGGACGTGCGCTGCCGGTCCCATCTGGACGGCTCCGAACACGTGATGTCCCCCGAGTGGGCGATGCGGGTGCAGGAGCTTCTGGGCAGCGACATCGCCATGTGCTTCGACCAGTGCGGTCCCTTCCCGGCGACGCACGAACAGGCGACGACGGCCCTGGAGCGCACCACGCTGTGGGCCGGACGGTGCCGGGCCGCCCATACCCGGGAGGACCAGGCCCTCTTCGGGATCGTCCAGGGCTCCGTCTACGACGACCTGCGGCTACGGAGCGCCCGGGAGATCACGGCGATGGACTTCCCCGGGTACGGGATCGGCGGGCTCTCGGTGGGGGAGCCCCACGACGTCATGTACCGCATCCTGGACCTCCTGAACGGCGTCATGCCGCAGGAGAGGCCGCGTTACCTGATGGGGGTGGGCTACCCGCCGAACATCGTGGAGGGCATCGCCAGGGGCGTGGACATGTTCGACTGTGTGCTCCCCACGCGCAACGGGCGCAACGGGACCCTCTTCACCTCCTTCGGGAGGGTCAACATCAAGGCCCAGAGGTATGAGCGCGACTTCGCCCCCCTGGACCCCGAGTGCGACTGCTATCTCTGCCGCAATTTCACGAGGGCCTATCTGCGGCACCTGTACCGGTGCGGGGAGATCCTGGCGGCGCGCCTGTGCACCTGGCACAACCTGCGTTATACCCTGCGCCTTGCCGAAGGGGCGCGGGAGGCCATATTGGCCGGGACCTTCCCGGAGTTCCGGGAGCGCTTCCATGAGAGATTCCGGGACGGCGAGCGATTCCGGGACGGCGGCGG
>NZ_CAUUGJ010000139.1:0-4918 GCF_963544685.1 uncultured Fretibacterium sp.
GGGCGACCGTTTCAGAGTGCTTTCCATGGAAGGGTTGGGAGGAATCTACGCCCCCCGGGGCCTGTACTGCGTTCCCTGCGTCAAGCGCCGGGAGGATGGGGCTTGGGATGCCGTCTGGGTTCTGATCCGCGTGGTGTAGTCGTGTGGCACGTTATGGAGGTGAATACGATGAGAAGGGCTTTTGGGTTCTGTGCGCTGTTGGGGCTGGCGCTCTGCGCCACGCCGGCGGGCGCGGCGATCGAGGAGTACGACACGATCAGCCCCATCAACATGACGATCGACAGCTTCGAGTACATGAACGCCGCCTCCCGGGACGCCTTTACCGAGGCGATGCGGCACTGGTCCGTGGCGGTGTATGAGATGACGAACGGCCGGCACCGCCTGGGCCGCGTGAAGATCGTGCAGGGCAGGGGGAACAGGGAATTCGCTCATGTCAGGTGGCTGGAGAATTACCATGAAAATGGAAAACCCCATGCCGAGACGGAGGCCGGGGCCTACGTCCCCTACCGGCAGGATGCTGTCAGCCCCAAACATGCCATCAAGATGAGCAGCGAGTATCTCGGGGGACGCAATGACTTCACGTCCAGTCAAGGGCCGATCGACACGGGGTACACGCTGGCCCACGAGTGCGGCCATTACGTCTACGGACTGTTCGACGAGTATAAGGGGGATAAGCTTAAGTGGTGGTGGGAAAGGGGCTGGCGTGAGTTACAAAGGTGGATGAATCCGAATCTCCCCAGAACGGAAGATCACTTGGTGTGGATAGGTGGAGATTGTGCACATTCTATCATGAGGGATCAAATAAGTGGATTTACTCTAGATAAGAAATTTTTCCCTTATGAAAGAGCGATGGCGCTGAACTTCTCTACGGACGAGCACTACGGCTTCGACGGTATAAAGTGCCCGGAGGAGTATCAGACGGCCCAGCGAAGGCTTTATCCCAGGACCGTCTCGTGCTGGAGCACGCTGGTGAGCAAAGAGCTGCCTGGTTTGACCTTGTTCCCCTACAAGCGCCGTTTCTACAGGGACCTCGTCTCCGCGAAGCCCGCAACCAGCTTCGACATCACCCACGGGAACGGCTTCCCTCGGATCGGTTCGACGGAGGCGGAGTTCCGGGAGAAAAGTCCCGCGATCGACGACCTGAAGATCGAGTGGGGCACCACGAGGAACCAGCGTGCCCGGATGATCCTGGTCGAAAACTCGGGAAACCTACTGGAACCGCTGGAGAAGAACCTGGAGTGGTCTTACTCTCCCACGCTATACAATCTGGTGGACATGATGCTGACGGCGATCCCGGCCGGGGCGGATGTCGGCGTCTTCACGTTCGACAGGGGCGGGATCGAAGAGGTCGCCCCCTTCCAAAAGATGGAAAGTGTCGCCAGGAACAGGCTGAAGGCGGAAACGCGGAATAAGCTGCACACGCTCCTGTTTCCTCAAGATTCCCAGACGGGCATCAATATCCCCCTGTACGACGTCCTGTCGGACGCCATCGACCGCCTTCAAGCGTACATGGATGCCAGGCACATCCTTCTGGGCGACATCGTCGTCCTCATCGCCCAGGCGCCGGAGGAGTCGGAGAAGCACTCGAGGGAGACGACCTTCAAGGCCCTGACCGCAAAGAGTCGGAGCTTCTTCATCCCCTTGTCCTTGGTGAGCGTCAGAAATCGCAACATCGAGCTCTACCAACGCTTGAGCCGTGAGACCGGGGGCATTGTTCGTAGGAGGGCCGTCCCCCTCTCGCCGGAAAGGATCCGCTATATCGGCAACACCTTTTGGCGTTCCTTCCTGCCGGAGCCCTACCTGCTGAGAAACCCTTGGGGCGGGTACCTGCAGCTTTTGTGCGCCGACGACTTCGGGGATATTTTCTCCGGCTACCCGGCTCTCGGAGGCTTGTCCCCCCGGGGGCAAAGCGATATTCGAAGCGGCGTCCAACAAAGTGGAGTCCGATGGAGAACCCCGAGTTCCCTCGCAGGGAAGGCTGCCCCCACGACGGGGGATGCCGCGCAGGGAAAGAGGGACGTGGAGGTGCGTGGCGACAGGCTCTCAAGCCTGCCCTTCATACTGGATGGACGAATCGGCGCCTTTTCGGTCTTCGCCAAGGTGCTCAATCCCTATCAACGGTCGCTGCAATGTGTGTTGGTGGCGCCGGGCGGAAAAAGGTTCCCCGTTGGGGGCAGGCTTTTCGGGTTGGATAATGACCTGAATGTCCACGTGAAGATGAACCCCTCCCTGGCGGGATATTGGCGTCTGGAGTGCGAGGGGGCGAAATACAACGAGGCACAGGTTTCCTTCCATATCGTTGGGGAGTCGATAGGATTGAAGGCAGGAGAGCTTTCGGATCTGGATAACAGGGGAAACGGCGCCGGAAAAGACGAGACCTCCGTCCTGCAGGAGGGAAAACGCGAGCGGGGCTATCGTGGGGCACTGTTCCATCGCCTGGAGGCGGCCGGCGCATCCGGGGGCGTCTTCAACTCCGCCGAGAATGGAAAACGGCTTCGGCTCCAATGCAGCACGTACGAGGGCGAGGAACTCCTTACGGGTCTCTCCGTCGTTGCCAGGGTTATCCATCCCTCCGGATGGATCGAGAGCATACGCATGAGGGACGACGGGGTTGGTCCGGACCTGGCTGATCGGGATGGCATCTACACCGGGGAAGTGTTCTGCAACGAGCGGGGCCACTACCAGGTGTCCACGGCCGCGGAAAATGACGGCAGTGCGTACGTCACCCGCCTGTCGAATCCCGACGGCCCGAGTGGGAGCTTCGACTTGGAGGGAAAGTCGCCCTTCTGGGGAGATGCGGTTACGGAGCCGTTCAAGAGGATGGACCAGGTGACGTTCGACGTGATCTACGATCCCGAGGCGGCCCAGGCCCCCGATCCTGAGGGGACGCACATGACGCTGCCGATCCTGAGCATCGGGGATATCGAGGGGCCGCAGCATATCCTCGAGGGGATCGAGACGGAGTACAGCGTCGACGTAGCTCCCGTGGAGCTGGGCGGGATGATGGCGAAGTACTTTGCCTGGAGCGTAATCAACAGCGATAAATTCAGGATACTTCCGGACCCCGAAGGACGCCCCAACGTCGTTCGCGTGCTTGCCGACAGGGATTACGGCTCTTCCGGCGGCCGCCTGCAGGTTTGCAATGCCGTTCCGCCGGCACTGATACGCTTGGTGGAGGCCCAACGGAGGACGAAGGGTCTGATGGTCGTCGAACCCGTGTTTTTGGGGAAGAGCTTTGCTCTTGGCGATGAATGTATGGTGTTTGCGGACGAGGATGTTTTTTTCGAGGGGGCGCTACGCCTCCCGGAGGGCTATGACTCAAGGGCCAGCTGGAGCAGGCGGGGACCCGACCAAGTGGCGCGACTCGTCCGACAGGATGCGGCGGGCTGTACGGTCAGGACGCTGAAGCCGGGGACCTTCACGCTGACTCTGAGCAGCGACGTGTATCCGGACAGGATTGGCAGGACCATTACGGTGAAGGTCATTCGGCGGGAAGGCCCTGGCTCTCAGCCGGGAAAACCCGGAGACGATGCGGGAAGCAAGCCCAGGCCCATTCCCGGAGGCGACCCCGGCGGGGATGACGACGTCGATACGGATCCGGGGGATGACGGTGGCGGCGGCAGTGGCGGAGGCGGCCCGGGAAGGCCGGGGCGTCCTCCGAGAGGCCCGGAGACGCCCGATCCCGAGGAGCCCGTTCCTCTGCCGCCTGGGGTCTCCGCCGTCCTCGTTGATGGCAGGGCCCTTGGCCCCGGTGGGATGGCCCTGGTTGAGGGCATAAGGAGCATCTCGCTTGCCTTCCGTTTTGCCGATGCGGTGGAGCGGCACTTATTGTCCGCGTCCCTGCTGTCGGCCGAGGGAAAGCGGAACGAGGCCGAGGCCACGATAGACGGCGCGCGTCTTTCGGCGGACGGATTGGCCCTTACGGCGAATTTTCATCCGCGGGAGGAAGGCCGGTATCGAATTGCCTATGGCTTCGAACGGAAAGACGGCGTGAGGGCGAAGGGGAGCTTCGTCGTCAGGGTGACAGGTGGTTCGGGCATCGGCGGCCGGGGGGACGAAAGGCGCGGCGGCGGATGCAGCGCCCTGGACGGAGCCGCGATTTTGTTCCTCCTTGCGTGTTTTTTGCTGACGTGCCGTGCTGAGAGTGCAGGAGGCCGCTCTTGATGCGCTAGCGAGAGGAGAGGACTCATGAAAACGAGAAAAGCGCGCACAAAAAAAGCGTATGTCAGGAATATCGTTCTGTTTTTTTCTCTTTTCCTTTTGGTCCTGCTGAACGTCGCGACCACATTCGCGTACTTCGGCCACCTGGAGGATGGGTTGGGCTACATTTTTATGTCGTTGCTCTGGGGATCCCTCGCCATGGTCCTCGTCACGGGCCCCTATCTCTTTTGCGTCAGGGGCTTTCCGCCGAGGCCCGATCGCCCTGAGGGCGAACCGGAAATCGGCGAGTCGCGAGTGGTTTCCCTCGGAAAAACGCTGGAATACCAAAGGAGTCGGCTGGGCAGACGGGTGATACGGTCCCTTTTCGCTGTCTTCGGTTGTCTTCTGCTGGGTTTACACTTCCTTGTTTCAAGTTCAGGACACTTTGAATTTTATGAGACATTCTGCGGTTGTCTTTCGTTTTTCTGCATGATTTTCTTTGTTTTTTCTTTCTTTACGCACGCATGGGCGTGGTGGGCCCAGAGACGGAGGAACCGAAGGTATCCGCTTACGGGGATGACCCGAAGGGAGGCCTCCTGGATGCTGGAGGTTTCCGGTGAGATCCACCGCCGCATGCACTGTGCTTGCTTGTCGGGGGGGCTCTACGTCACAATCATGGCAGTGTTGGTTTTTCTCCAGATCGTCTGATGTCGGGCCCCGGCCTTCGGCCGGCTGCGGAGCAGTTGGCCCTGGTGGCGAAACGGGTCAACAGAGGGGG
>NZ_CAUUGJ010000140.1:0-4881 GCF_963544685.1 uncultured Fretibacterium sp.
TCCGTATCCCTTGGAGGTCACGGTGATGCAATGCCCCACCGTCTCGCTCCCCTTCAGCCCCTCCTCGACCCCCAGCACGGAGCCGGCCCCGGGGGCCGGATCCATGGGCTTGAAACTCTCGGCATCGGGCATCACGGCCATGAGAGCCAGAGCCTTCTCCTTCTCCTGTGCCGCGCGGATCGCGTCGGCCGTCGCCCACTGAACGAGCCCCAGGATAAGCCCCGTCACGGCGGTAACGAGGAACAGGGTGCCCCCCAGGTACAGCGACTTGCCCAGCAGGTTTCCGAACGGGGATTTTTCCGGCGTCGGCATCATCTCGGCAGCGTCCGTCATCTTCTCGCCTCCCCCAAAATTCTGGGGACCGTCAACCTGTCGATCAGGGGAACGGTCAGGTTCATGATCAAAATGGAATAGGAGACCCCCTCGGGGTAGCCGCCGAAGGTCCGGATGAGAGCCGTCAGCAGGCCGCACCCGGCGGCGAAGACGAACTGCCCTCTCGCCGTCATGGGCGACGTGGTGTAGTCCGTGGCCATGAAGAAGGCCCCCAGCATCAGGCCGCCGACCAAAACCTCGTAGAGAGGTCCTCCGGCGCGCCCGAACGCCAGCGACAGCACCGCTACCGTGGCGATGTAGACGACGGGGATCCGCCAGGAGATGATTCCCCTCCAGATCAGGACGGCCCCGCCCAGCAGGAGCGCGGCGGCCGAGGTCTCCCCGATACAGCCGCCCACGTTGCCGATGAAGAGGTTCCAGAGGGCGTGCAGAGCCGGAGAGGTCGAGGACGCGGCCTCCGTGGCCGCGCTCATGGCCTGAGACACGGCGGCCGAGGAACTCATTCCCTTCAGGAAGGCCAGGGGCGTCGCGCCGCTGACGCCCTGTACGGTCCAGGTCGTCATGGCCACGGGCCAGGAGATCAGCATCATGGCACGGGCCGCGAGGGCCGGGTTGACGATGTTGCCGCCCAGCCCGCCGAAGAACTGCTTGACCAGCACGATGGCGAAGACGGAGCCGCAGGCGGCCATCCACAGCGGGATGGTGGGCGGCAGGTTATAGGCCAGGAGCAGACCCGTCACCGCCGCCGAGAGGTCGGAGACCGTCACGCGCTGCCCCGCAAGCCGCTGCCAGAGGAACTCCGACCCCACGCAGACGATCACGCAGGTGGCGATCACCGCGAGCGAGGAGGCCCCCAGGAACCAGACCCCCGCGGCCCCGGCCGGCAGGAGCGAGACGAGGACCCACGCCATGATCTTTCGCGTATCGAGGGGAGCATGAATATGAGGAGAGCTGCCCACTGCAAAACGTTCGGTCATTTCTTCTGCGCCCCCTTTTGCGCTTGCTTTCTGCGTTCGGCCATCACGGCCGCCTTGCCGTCGCGGCAAGTCTGAGTGAGGCACCGCGAGGCGGGACAGTCGTAGGTGCAGCAGCCGCACTCGATGCAGTTCAGGCCGCCGGCACGCTCGAACCCGGTGTAGTCCCTGCGGCGCACCGCACGGTCCAGATCCGAAGGGACGAGGTGCATCGGACAGGCCGTAACGCAGCGCCCGCAGCGCAGACAGTTGGACTCGACGGGCAGCACGGCCGAACGGGACGAGAGCGCCAGGATGCCGGACGTCCCCTTGACCACGGGAACGTCCAGGGAGCGCATGGAAATGCCCATCATGGGGCCTCCGGCCAGGACCTTCACCGGATCCTCCGTAAAGCCGCCCGCGGCCTCGACGAGCTCCCGAACCGGGGTCCCCAGCGGGACCTGCAGGTTCTTGGGGTTGGAGATCACGTCGCCGGTGACCGAGACGATACGGTCCATGACGGGGATCCCCTGTGTGAGGGCAAGCCAGATGTGATAGAGCGTCCGGACGTTCAGGATGATGCAGCCCACGTCCGCGGGCAGGGCCCCGGGAGGGATCTCCTGGCCCGTGACGGACCAGATCAGCATCTTCTCCGCGCCCTGCGGGTACTTGACCGCGTGGGGCATCACGCGGATGCGCGAGCCGTCGTGTTCGGACAGCTCGCCCTCAAGCCGTTCGATGCTCCTGGGCTTGTTCTCCTCGACGGCGATGATGCCCTTCGCGTCGGGGAAGAGCTCCAGACAGAGCTCGAGCCCCTCGATGATGGGCTCGGGACGCTCCAGCATCAGGCGGTTGTCGCAGTTAAGGAAGGGCTCGCACTCCGCGCCGTTCACGATCACCCATCGGATGACGCGCCCCTCCGGGGGCGACAGCTTGACGTGAGTTGGGAAACAGGCTCCTCCCATCCCGACGATACCGGCAGCCCGGATGAGCTTGAGGTAGTCCCCGCGCTCGGGCTTTCGCCCCAGTTCCTCCAGCAGCGTCGGAGCGTGTTCGTACTGCCCGTCGTTCTCGACGACGATGCACGTCTCGAAGCTGCCCGGAATCGTCATCCGGAACCCGATCTCCTTCACCGTTCCGGAGACGCTCGCCAGAATCGGTGCGGAGACGAAGGCATCGGTGTCCGCAATCTTCTGCCCCAACAGAACACGGTCCCCCCGCTTGACGAGAGGGGCGCAGGGCGCCCCCAGGTGCTGCGACAGCGGATAGACCAAATCCCCCTTGGGGGACAGAACTTCAACGGCCTTCTCCGCCGTCAGGGACTTCCCGTCGGGCGGATGAATTCCCCCCTTGAACGTCGGCAATCTCATTTTAAAACTCCCCTCGAAATGGAACTGTCAATGGAACTGGAATAAACGGATCTCCCCCGTCTTCCCCCAAACTTACCCCCGGCACCGTTCCCGGCCTACAGAAAAAAATGCCGACAGCCAGGGGAAACCGTCGGCTCGAATGACCTCATTATAATACAACTCAGAAAATTCCGGGTATCATACTTCGGTTATCGGATTTCGGGTATCGTGCTTCAGCTCATCTCGGCCACGGCCCGTTCCAGAGCCTCCCGGGCGTCATCCGGCAGCCTGTCCATGCCCCCGCGCTCCGTCTCGCGGGAGACGACGAAGTTCAGCCGGTCCTGGAAGCGCGCTCGGAGCTGGCCGCGATAGGACTCGTCCTGCGTATCGATCTTGAAGTCGGGAAGCTCCAGCGTTCTCATCCCCGAGAAGTTGCCGAAGGGAACCCAGTTCGCCCTGTCCTCCACGATGGCCTCGAGGATCGACAGCGTGTGGGCGGGCTTCACCTTCGTCCCCATGAAATCCCCCGTGTTGAGGACGTAGCAGGACACGCCGTCCTCGATCAGACGCTTGAACCGTTCGTAGTCCATGCCCAGAGGATAGGTGCGGAAGGGATTGGCGTAGGGTTCGCAGACCAGCGCGTTGGGGTCCACGCCGGGGGCGAGGCGTTCCGCGGTCGTCCGCTTCGTGGCGAGGGTCGCCCCCATCACGGAGGCCAGGGACGGCCCCTCCAGCTTCAGGACCGGCGGAATGGTGGGGTCGCGCATCAGCCAGAAGATGGCGTTCAGCGGCTCGTCGATGCGGTCGATGCGGTTGGGCGACCACAGGCGCGACTTCATGGCCCGCCCGTTGCCGTTGCGCACGTCCTCGGTGACGGCGATCGTCCGGCCGTCCGCCGTGACCGTGGCCCCGCAGTTCTGCATCGTCACCAGGTACTTGTTGGCCTCGCAGCCGATGGGATAGTCCTGGACCTTGTCGAAGTACGAGGGTTCGAGCGCTATGGCGTACTTGTCGCGGACGTTGACGACGAAGGCGTCGTCATGCAGCACCGTGATGTCGTATTTGCCGCCGTGCGCCGCGTGCGTGATGGTGGACTTGCCCGAGCCCGACAGGCCGAAGGCCGCCAGGACGAATTTTTTGCCGCCCTTCATGGAATAGCGCTTGAGCCCGCCATGGCAGGAGGCGTAGCCGTTGCGGGAGGCTATCCCCCATGCCAGGGTCAGGGTCCCCTTTTTGAGCTCGCCGAAGTAGCGCAGCCCCAGCACGGCGGCGCAGTTCTCCTCCGGCGAGAAGAACGCCAGGCCCAGCGGGTAGTCGGGATGCGTCCAATCGGGGTCCGCGAAGATGAAGATATCCCCGTCCACGTCGGAGACCCGGCGCGACCGGGCGTACATCTCCCGATACCGGACGTTGTCGTGCTGGAAGTTGAACATCCAGCTGTAGAGATTGTTCTCGAAACCCTGGGGCAGGGCCAGGTGGGCCTTCACCATGAAGTCCTCCTCCAGCCCTACGTAGGCGTCCGCCGTGTAGACTCTGCGGTAGCGCATCCCGTAGACCGCCTCGCGCACCACGCCCGCCATCGCGGCGACGTCGACGTCGGGATACCCCACGATGCGCCGCGCCGCGGCCGTCCTGCCGAACACCGCACCGTCGTTGAAGAGCAGCACGTTGGCGTCCGCGGGCAGCTCCAGATCCTCCGGCCGAAAGACGGGCATGCCCGTCAGCTCCACCGTCCCCGGGCTGTCCTTTGCGAGGGCATAGGCCTCCCGCAGGTCACGCACCCGTTTCACGTTGTTTCCGTAAAACAGGGTCTCTATCGTCGTACGGACCGGAGTTCGGTTCACCTTACCGAAGCGCTCCGCATCGTACGCCCCTATCGTCGACATCCTCATTCCTCCTCTGTTCCATCGATCCGCCACCGGCGATCCGATACAAACCCACAACCTGCATCGAGCGTTTCAACAATTTTTTATTTTACTCCCCATTCGCGATCCGCTCAATCTCCGCCCCGAATCCGCAGGCCGCGACGGCTTCATGACGGAGGATCGGGGGAGGATCGAGCGCGTTGTCCTGCCCCCCGTCAGGCAGGAGGAGGGGCGGGAAAGAGGACAGGATAAGAGAACTTGGATTTACAGTTGCCGGATTGTCACGCCAAAGGCAACGGCAGGGGATGAGAGGAGGTGTAAAAAGGGCTCATAAACGATTCGACAGGGAAATGCCCCGTCCATGCTGTCAGGGGCGGGGCT
>NZ_CAUUGJ010000141.1:0-4824 GCF_963544685.1 uncultured Fretibacterium sp.
TCATCGTCTACTGGCTGCCGCGGATGCAGGACAACCCCTGGAACCTCATCGCCTTTCAGGGGAGGAACTACACCGACTCCGCCCCGCTGACCGTCACACCGAGGCCCGACAGCATCCTTCGCGTCTTCATGGCCTACCGGCCCCTGAATGCCCCCATCTCCGTCCCCCCGCAGGAGCTGACGCCCTTCGTCCGAAAGGGCTTCACCCTCGTCGAATGGGGCGGCCAGGGACCGGACGGGGCGATTCGATAGAAGCGAGCTTAACGGCACGAGATTGGATTGGGCCAAGTGAGGAGGAGTGGTTGCTTCGGCCCCCGCAGGGGGAGATCTGCCCAGCAAGAGTTCTCGCCGTCCCCATTCATGAGCGAGACAGCAAATCGATGAAAGACGAGAGCGCCCGCCGGTTCGGTACCGGCGGGCGCTCTCGTCTGCGGAATGCAGGAAGTGGAAACAGGAATCCGGCTTAACGCATGCTCCGTTTTCCCGCAGCAGCAGCCACGGCGAGTGCGGCAAGGCCCAGCAGACCGAGGCCCGCATCGCATCCGCTCGAAGTGCCGGAACCCGAGGGCTTCGTGTCGGCATTCGCCTCCGGCTCCGACGCCGAATCGACGCCTCCGTGCGCCTTGGGGTCAAGGTAAAATTCGCGTACAACCATCGCACGGCCTGCCGCCAGGCGCTCCAGATCCCGCGCGTCCCATATCTCGCCATCGTAAAACTCCACCCGGTCGAGACGGCTCCTGCGCCCTTCGTACCAGCCGCGCACCCTCACGCTTCCGGGGCCGACCCGCAGCACCATGTCGTCCCCTTCACGCGCCGCCCTCACGTCGGCCGACGCGATGTCCGTATGGAACCGCAGCACGTCGCGCCTGCCCGAGAGCACCAGGGTGTCGTCGCCCTCACCGAGCCTGTAGTAATACACGTTCTCCGCCGGGCCGCCCGTGATGACGTCGTCACCGTCCAGCCCGAAGAACATTCCGTTCCTGCCGTCTCCTGCAAGCCGGTCGTCGTTCTCCGTGCCCCAGATGCGAACGTCCACGGAGACCGGCGTCATGTCGATCTCCGGCTCGCCCGGCCTGACCATGGCCTCGATCCGGGCGGCGTCCAGCACGCTGCCGTCCGAGAACTCCACCGTCCTCACCCCGGAGCCGCCGGAGAACCAGTTCGGGACCGTCGCGCTCTCGCCGGTGGCCTCGATCCTCAGTTCCAGGTCGTCGTCCACCCGCACCAGCTTCACGTCGTCCGACGCGATCCGGGGCCCGAACCGAAGCGTCTCCGCCGCAGCGTCCGCCACGCGGGTCCTTCCACTCCCCAGGGGATGGTTGAAGACCTTCCCCGTCAGACCGCTTACCTGCTTCGGGGTATTATCGGCCGCCGCGGACTTGCCCGCCGTACCTGCTTCTACCTCCTGCTGTGTCAGCAATGCACTCAACATCAGGTCGCAGAACCTCTGTCCATAGGGTTTTACTGCGTGCAAGGCCGCAAGTTCGTTCGTAAAATAGATCACCCGTCCCTTGCCGCAGCGGAAGTCGATGGCAGTAACAAGTTTTTCCAGATGGGCATCCCAGTAAAACTGTGGTGGCAAACCGGGAGCGGGAATGGGATCTAATTTACGCTCCAAGACAGCGTAAAACGCTGCAGTCAGTGATTTAGCTGAACCTGGGTTCTCAATAGCGGACTGCTTGTTGCGAGGTAACCGCGAAGCAACTCGAATGGAGTTCACCCCGATGCGCTGCCTCAATGTTGTGTTCAAAATTTCATGCCGCGTTTCATTGCTGAAGCCGCCTATCTTTCTCTCTTCCGTTTTTTTGAACAACTCAAACCCTAAGGGCTTCCCCAGTTTCTCGACAAGACTTTCCGACTTTCCCGCGACCAGCAGCGTACCGCCCCGGGTTACAAAAGCTGCAACCTTCTCCACAAATTTTTGGGGATATTCGTTTTCAACGGAGAGCTTGAGGTCGCCTCCAAGCACCAGCACCTTGACGTTGGGGACCACGAAGTCCGGGCTGGCGACCTCCGTCTGCGTCAGCACGCGGTAGCTGAGGGGCACAAGCGCGGGATCGTAGGGCATGTCGCGGCTCGCCCAGTCCAGAACCATGAACTCCGCGTCGTCCATGGCCGAGGGCAGCACGGCCGTCTCCGCCGCGACGAAGTCCAGCCCCCAGAGGTTGCCGACGTGGTCCTTCACGTGGTCGACGAGGATACCTGCTCCTGGCCAATCCAGAGGTGGTACGTAGGTCCGTTTCACCTCCTTAACAATAGGCTGGCAACAGTTGTCCGGGCTCGAGACCGTCAGCGTGATCCCGATATTCGAGGGCACGGCAAAGGCATAGATGCCCTGCGCGTCCGTCGTGGTCATATATCCCTTTTTGTTTCCCCAGGAGACGGAGATGTCCGCACCGGGCACCGGAGCCAGGCCCCTCGGGTTCGCGGGGTCCAAGCGCAGCACCCTGCCGCTGACCAGCTCCACTTGGTCAGCGCCGAAATTCTTTTCCCGTTCCTCCCGCGTGGCCCCCGCCCGCTTGAAGGCCCGAACGTCCGGGATGAGGTTGAAGGCGAGGCCATCACTGATGATTCCGCCGTCCTCTTCCCGAATCTTTGAGGTGAGTCCATAGGACCAGGCACCTTTATCCTCTATCCAGTTGCCGCTTTCATCATATCCTGCCCAGCCGGTGCAGACGTGGTAGTAGGGGACTTCAAGGTCACCCGCTGTCGGAGGGGCGATGGTTGGATAGGCGTAGCCATCCACAACAACAGAGTGTCCATTGATGTCGAACGAGACGGCTCCATCCTCTCCATGCAACCACACATCAAGAACAACCGGAAGCCCTATATCCAAGTTGGGATGAATCATTGCAGCCTTGTCGGGGATATTGAAGGGGTAGTAACGCACAATATCTCCACTGGAGTTTTTCTGCGGGGATGTGAAGAAGACCTGGGCCTGACGAAAGCCCATGTTGAGAAATGCCCTGCGATTGCTTTCTGTACCGCTGCCATCTTCAGCATAGTCCATCCTCAGCATCAGCCCCAGGTCGTGCAACAGGGGAGCCACCATCCCGGAAACAATGGAGGCATTCTGTCCCTCCGGCGCCCCCTTTCGATAGGACTTCATGGCGCTCCAATCGTAGTTCAAGAGGCTGGGACCGATGAACAGATCTGCATAAAAAGGGTGTTTTCCGTGCACATCTGGGGAGTTGGGGCCCAGATCCAAGGACGTTGTAATGGTAAACTCCAAGTTCTCCTTCCCCAAGGGCGAGCCCGCACTCAGAGGAACGCCCGTGAAGTCGAAGCCCCCGTTCGTCATGATGGCGTGCAGGGCCTGAGCCATCGCCAGTGCCGTACATCCGACGGGATACTCCTCGTCGTCCGACGCGGTGGGTTTTACGTCCGGGGATTGGATGTTCAGCCGATGGAAGGTGGTGTACTCGTTGAAGGGCCATCCCTGTCCCCACTGCGAGGCAGCGCCCAGAAAGGGGTACACCCGCACATCCCTGCTGGCCTCGGCGGGCAGCTCGTCCAGGTCCGAGGCTCGAACCCCTCCACGACTCGGGCCGTGCCGCAGAACATCCCAGGCCGTGCGGTTGTGCGCGGCCTCCCGGTCCTCCGCCGCCCCGGCGGACAGGACGGAGACACGGCCCGTCCGCTCGCCGTCGTAGCCGATGGTGGCGTACCAAAAGCTGCCCTCGAAGAGACTGGGCGTCATGTCCCCGCCGCCGAAGACCTGGACCGGCCAGTGCCGGTCGTCCGCGGGGACCACCAGCCAGCCCTTCTGCAAAATCACCAGCCAGTATCCAACGTCTCCGTGAAAGCCACCCTGGTATCGCACTGCCTGCCGGATGGGGCCGGAGAGCTCCGCGCCGAGGTGCTGTTCCCTCAGCTCCAGCCAACGCCCCACGGCAAGGCGCATCTCCGTCTCGGAGACCGGCGCCGCCACCGCGGGCAGTGCCACGGCAAGAAAAAGAGCCGAAAGGAGAAACTGAGAAAAACGCTTAAGGATTGTCATACAAAACACCTCTTTCCCTATAAAATTTGAAGTACAAAACTTTAATCTAAGTATCACATAAAAGTTATTTTGTCAAGGCGATTGGGTTACCAATGGTGCTTTATCTGCTAAACTGTTATGTACATTGCCTGTCGAGGAATATGCGTTAAAACATACTCTATTATTCAGGGAGGTTGAGTGGGATGGACGATATGCAAAATAAAAAGTGTGGAGTGAAAAGGCTTGCAGGATGGAGTGAAAAGTTCCTCAAGCCCTGCCTTGCGGTTCTTTTGCTGTTGGCGGTGTTGTTTGGAATCTGGCGGATTTGGGGGACACAATACAAGCCCGCAGATACCGCTGACGACAGGCAGATGGCAGCCTCTCTCCTTCCTCTGCAAAACTCAACCTTGATTTCAGGGGAACACGGTTATTGGCCCGATAAGGAAGAAACCTCCGAGCCCTCCGTTGTAACAAGCCAATTGAAAGGAGCGGAGGTAACGAGGGACAAAGAACCTCCTCATCCTAAGGATACACGAAGCCTGTATATTGCTTTGACGAACCCGGCATCAAGCTTCGACCAGAAAAAACAATATATTAAGAAAATTAAGAGCGCTTGCAAAAGATTCAAAGAAGTGGAATTTGAAGGTAAAAAAATCATAATG
Organism: uncultured Fretibacterium sp.; assembly: GCF_963544685.1. NCBI lineage: Bacteria > Thermotogati > Synergistota > Synergistia > Synergistales > Aminobacteriaceae > Fretibacterium > uncultured Fretibacterium sp. The sequence goes on from NZ_CAUUGJ010000141.1 coordinate 4,641, forward strand.
CGTTTGAGGTGTAAGCCCGTCCTCTACCTCTACCCGGAGGCCGAGACGGAGGTGACCGTGCGGCTGGAGTACAAGGGCAGGCTGACCTGTACCTACCCGGCACCCGACCCCGACGGTGCGTGGCACGTTACCGCGCGGCCCGACGGCACCCTCACCGACAAACAGGGCCGGGAGTACAGCTACC
>NZ_CAUUGJ010000142.1:0-4806 GCF_963544685.1 uncultured Fretibacterium sp.
GGCCCCAATGCACCCCGGGGCCCCTGACAAACAAAAAGAACGGAACAACGGCGGGAAAAGCCTCGGCCTAAGCGGCCTCTTTTTTGTCCCGGATCTGCCCAAGGCACGTGACCAGACCTCGCATCGTCCCGGAAAGCACGGTGACCAGCCCGGAAAGGGGCGCGGCGATAGTACGGACGACCTGCCCCACCAGCGCATCCTTCGAGGGAAGATCGGCCAATGCGTAAACCTGGCTCTGGTCCAGGGCCATCTTGCCCAAAAGTCCGCCCTTCAGAACAAAGGCCTTCTGCGTCTTGTCGGTGGAGTACTCCTTGAGCACCTTGGCAACCCCGACGGGGTCCCCGTAGCAGAGCGCATAGATGTTCGGCCCCACCACCATGGAGTCCGGCAACGACTCGAGGCCGGCCTCCTTCATGGCAATCGCAAAAAGGGTGTTCTTGGCGACCTTCAGCTCCCCGCCCGCCGCGCGGACCTTCACGCGAAGCGCGGTGCTCTGAGCCACCGTCATTCCCCGATACTCCCCCACAAAGACGGCCTCGGTCCTTTCGAGCTTCTCCCTCAAAACCGCGACCTGTTCGTATTTGATTTTTGCAGGCATCATTTTCACCTCCTCGACATCAAATTCCAATGTTCCTCAAAACCCATCAAAAAGTCCCCCGACCTGAAAGGCCGAGGGACACAGGAACAGATTCGCCGCGTCTCGAGCGGCATCTCCGTTTCTCAGCCTCGGCAGGTATCGGATTAAGCCCTTGTCAAAAAAGGCGCCTGCTCTCTGGGGTCGAAAAACCCTTATAGATAAAAAACGCGAGGGGGAAAGGCCCTCCTCCTTATGCCGACAGCTCCTTCACGGCAGCGACAGGATCGATGGATATCCCGGGCCCCATCGTCGAGGTCAGGGAGATGCTCTTGATGTACGTCCCCTTCACTGAAGCGGGGCGCGCTTTCTGAATCGCCTGAAGAAGGACCTTGGCGTTCTCGAAAAGGGCGTCGGGGGTAAAGTTCTTCTTACCCACGGAGTTATGGACGATCCCCGCCTTATCGACGCGGAACTCCACACGGCCGGCCTTGATCTCCTGAATGGCGTTGGCGAGATCGAAGGTCACGGTCCCCGTCTTGGCGCTCGGCATCAATCCCCGGGGCCCCAGGACCTTACCCAGGCGACCGACGGACTTCATCATGTCCGGCGTCGCGATGACCGCATCGAAGTCCATCCAGCCGCCCGCTATCTTCTGGACGAGATCCTCGCCTCCGACGATATCGGCCCCCGCGTCCTCGGCCTCCTTGACCTTCTCGCCCGTGGCGAGGACAAGCACCCTCTTGGTCACTCCGGTGCCGTGGGGGAGGCCCACCGTGCTGCGGACCTGCTGGTCCGCATGGCGCGGGTCGACGCCCAAGCGAATGTGCAGCTCCATGCTCTCGTTGAACTTGGCCGTCGCCACCGAATGGAAGAGATCGACGGCCTCACGAAGGCCGTACTGCCTGTTGCCGTCGATCTTGGCGGCCGCCTCTCTGTAACGCTTACTTCGTTTCATCGATAAAACCTCCCGTGGTCGATAACGAGCCCATAAGCTCTGCCACTTGTTTTTTGCCCTTATCCCTGGATTTCAATCCCCATGGAACGGGCCGTACCCTCGATCATGCGCATGGCGGCCTCGACGTCGTTCGCGTTGAGGTCCTGGCGCTTCAACTCCGCAATCTCCCGTACCTTGCTTCTGGGGAGCTGCCCCACCTTGGTCTTGTTGGGAATCCCGGACCCCGACTCGATCCCCGCCGCCTTCTTCAAGAGAACGCTTGCGGGAGGAGTCTTGAGCTCGAACGTGAAGCTCCGGTCGGCATAGACCGTAATGATCGCGGGAATGATCAAACCTGCCTGATCCGAGGTCTTCGCGTTGAACTGCTTGCAGAATTCCATAATATTGACGCCGTGCTGGCCCAGCGCAGGCCCCACGGGGGGAGCAGGCGTTGCCTTTCCGGCCGGCAACTGCAACTTAATCTGCCCAACGACCTTCTTTGCCATGAAACAAAATCCCCTCTCCTAAATAAAACCTCATCTACGGCACAGATCCCGTCCAGAGAGGGACGGGAACGTCTGTCATATCTTTTCCAGGAGGTCGTAATCGGTCTCGACGACGGTCTCGCGACCAAATACGCTGACCGTGAATTTGACCTTGCCCTTTTCCGGGATGATCTCCACCACGGGGCCCGCCTGCCCCTCAAAAGGACCGCTCCTGACGGTGACGGTATCCCCCAGCCTGAAATTAATCTCCACCTTGGGCTTGGCCTGCTCCGAGCCAATACGGGACATCAGCTCACGGACCTCCTTCTCGGAAAGAGGCAGCGGGAGGCTTCCCGCCCCGACGAATCCCGTCACTCCCGGGGTATGCCGCACGACGTACCACGACTGCTCGTCGAGCAGCATCTCCACAAGCACATAGCTGGGATAAAGCTTCCTGGAGACCTTGCGGCTTTTCCCTTCCTTTACGAAGACCCGCTCCTCCACAGGAACCAGCACGTTGAAGATGTTTTTCTCCATCCCCATCGTCGCTATGCGCTGCTCCAGGTTGGCCTTCACTCGATTCTCATAGCCCGCGTAGGTCTGTACGACATACCAGCGGCGCTCGTCCTGTGCCTCCATGAAAACCTCGGGAAAAGTCCCTTCACCCCCACCTGCGCGCCTGGGATCCTATCCGACGAGCCGTCGTCAGCTCAGGATCCCGGAGAAGACCCACGTCAGGAGAAAATCGATCGCCCCCAGATAGATGGAGGCACAAAGTGTAAAAAAGATAACGACCAGCGTCGAAAACCAAATCTGCTTTCTGCCGGGCCAGGTCACCTTCTTTAGCTCGGCCTTGGCCTCCCGCAGGAAACCGATTCCCGGGATCGAACTCGCAACTTCTTTAGCCATGCATTGCCTCCTGCGGGCACCTCGAAACGACACCCTGGACAATAAAAAAATGGCAGGCCCGGCAAGACTCGAACTTGCAACCCCCGGTTTTGGAGACCAGTGCTCTGCCAATTGAGCTACGGACCTGCGTTCAAAGCAACGGCACACATTGTACACCAGCGGCACCCGTTGTGCAAGAGACCTCGCTCCAAGTCCGCCGGTGAGGCTCCGCATTTTCTCTCAGCGGGATTATGCCCTGAAATATCCGTCTTGCTCTATAATCTTTCTGCAGCGTGTTGCATGAAGGAGTCCGTCATGTTTCAAAACCTTTCCTTAATATTTTATCCTCTTGTTGTCGGGCGCGATCGGGTTCGCGCCACACTACCCTGAACGGAAAAGGAGACTTCGAACGAAATGAGGACCGGAACAACATCTCAAGATCGGGAACTCCGGACAAGCGGCCAAAGGAAGGCCAGCGAAAAGGGCCTGAAGGCGGCGGCTTCGATTCTTCTTGCGGCGGTCGGCTGCATCGCTGCCCTCTCAGCCTGCGGAACGGCGCCCCGGGATGCGGAGGCGGCTCCCGCACAGCAACCCCAGGCGGCTTCCGTCGTCCTGTACACGGTCGAGAAAAAGGACCTGGGCGCTCAAAAGGAGTATATCGGCAAGGTCGAGGCCATTCAGACCGTGGACATCAGGCCCCAGATCCCGGGAGAGATCGCCGCTGTTCACTTCAAGGAGGGCTCTATCGTCAAAGAGGGGGACCTGCTCTTCACCCTGGACCCCGCTGAGTACCAGGCCACCGTGGCGCTGAGGCAGGCCGAGCTGGCGAAGGCGGAGGCGAGCTCCGCCACGGCGTCCCGATACCACGAGCGGTTGAAGAACATCGGCAAGGACGGCATCTCCGCCTCGAACATCGATACGGCGGCAGGAGACGCGGCCCAGGCGAAGGCTCAGGTCGCTCAGGCCAAGGCCCAGCTCAGACTCGCACAGATCGACCTCGGCCGAACGAAGATCAAGGCGCCCATCACGGGACGCATCGGCAAGGCGGGCATGACCAAGGGCAACTACGTCACCCCCTCGGGCAGCGTCCTTGCCAACATCGTTCAGGTCGACCCCATCCGCGTGTCCTTTTCCCTGCCCGACCGGGAATTTCTGCAAATAATGGAGCACTCCAAGACCGTGAAGGAAAAATCCGTCAGGACAACGCTGCGCCTCACAGACGGCAGCGCCTACCCCGTACCGGGCGAACGGGACTTCGAGGACAACACGGTGGACGAGCGAACGGGGACGATAACGCTGCGCCTGCGTTTCGGAAACAATCAGGGTCTGCTGCTTCCCGGCTCCATGGTCCGGGTCGAGATTGCCGCATCCTCCCCCATTCTCGACATCATGGTTCCTCAGGAAGCGCTCGCCGCCGACGGACAGGGCGATTACGTCTATGTCGTGGACTCGGACAACATCGCCCATCGGCGCAGCGTGACGCTCGGCGCCGAGTCGGGCTCCATGCGCCAGGTCACCTCGGGACTCATGGAGGGCGATACCATAATCCGGCGCGGCCTTCAGTCGGTGCGGGACGGGATGTCGGTCAGCCCCATGCCGTCGGACTCGGGCGGTACCGTGGGAAAGAATTCCTGACTCGGGGAGAATCGACATGTTCTCACAGTTTTTTATCGAACGTCCGCGCTTTGCCGTCGTCCTCTCGATTGCACTCGCTCTGGCAGGGGCCATCTCGGCCTTCAACCTCCCGATAAAGCAGTACCCGGACATCACCCCTCCCCAGGTCCGGGTCTCCGCGAACTACCCGGGGGCGGATGCGAAGGCTTTGACCAACACCGTGGCCGCCCCCCTGGAGGACGAGATCAACGGCGTCGACGACATGATCTACATGAGCTCCACATCCAGCAACACCGGCAGCTACTCCC
>NZ_CAUUGJ010000143.1:0-4800 GCF_963544685.1 uncultured Fretibacterium sp.
CTTGAGGGAGAGCTGGAGCGGATAGTCCGCATGCTGGAGCTGGCAGCCCCCGCACTGACCGAAGGCGGAACATCGCGGGGCGGTCCGCCCCGGCGACGGGCGCACCACGGACACGGTCCGCGCGAGGGCGAAATCCTTGCGTCGCTTCACCAGCTCCGCCTCCACGAGCTCCCCCGGCAGCGCCCCCGCCACGAACACCACCCCGCGGTCCGTGCGGGCGATGCCGCTTCCATCGCTCGACAGCCCCGCAATCTCGAGCCGCAGCCTTTCCCCCGCAGGATTTGCTTGAGAAGATCTTGATTGAGAATACCTCGATTGCGAAGACCCCGACCGTACCGAACGTTCCACCCGCAAAACCCCCATCGTGACAAATTCTTCGCTCTTGCCTTACGTATCCGCCCCTGCGACTATCATACTCCCCGGGCCGCCCCTCCATGAGGACGAAAACGGGGACGGACGACGCAGTCCGCCCCCGGCCCTTTCGGTGAGTGGATCCCCTCCGCCTATTTGAAAAATTTCTCGTAATAGCCGAACGCGAAGATCACGAGCATGATCGCCGGCACGACGTAGACCAGATAGCCGCGCAGCGCATGGGGGAACTTGAGGCCGTGCCCCGCGTCGGCCTCGGCGATGAAGTTGTCCCATCCCCAGCCGTAGCGCGTGGTGCAGAACAGCAAGTACACGATGGAGCCCAGGGGCAGCAGGTTGTTGCTGACGATGAAGTCCTCCAGGTCCAGGATGATCGTCCCCTTCCCCAGGGGCGCGACGTGCGACCAGACGTTGAAGCCCAGGACGCAGGGCAGGGAGAGGATGAAGATGGCGAAGAAGTTGAACGTACTGGCCTTCTTCCGGCTCCAGCCCAGCAGGTCCATGGAGTTGGCGATAAGGTGCTCGAACACCGCGACGACCGTGGACATGGCCGCGAAGCTCATGAACAGGAAGAACAGGGCGCTCCAGAGACGGCCCTGCGGCATGTGGTTGAACATGTTGGGCAGCGTCACGAAGATCAGGCCCGGCCCGGCGTCCGGGCTGACGCCGTAGGCGAAGCAGGCCGGGAAGATGATCAGGCCCGCCGTGATGGCGACGATGGTGTCGAGCGCCGTGATGATGATCGACTCGCCCGTCAGGGAGCGGTCGCGCCCGATGTAGCTGCCGAAGATCGCCATGCTGCCGATGCCCAGGCTGAGGGTGAAGAACGCCTGCCCCATGGCGGCGTAGACGCTGTTCCAAAGCCCGTTCGCCACGAGGTTTTCAAAATTCGGCTTCAGGTAGAAGTCCAGGCCCTTCTCCGCCCCGGGCAGGGTCACGGACCGGACGGCCAGGGCTATCATGATGAGCAGGAGCCCGCACATCATGATCTTGGTGATGCGCTCGACGCCCGAGCGAAGGCCGATGTAGCAGATGGCCGACCCGATCAGGACCGTCAGGAGGAGCCAGAAGCTCAGGGTCCACGGGTTTCCCAGCATGCCCCCGAAACAGGCTCCGATCGCCTCGGGCGAGAGCGCTTCCAGGCCGCCCGTCGCGGCATACCAGGTATAGGCCAGCATCCAGCCCGTTACCGTGGTGTAGAACATCATCAGGATGTAGTTCCCGGCCATCGCGAGATAGCCGAAGACCGACCATCGGCTCCCCTTGGGCTCGAGGACCTTGAAGGAGCCCGCAACGGCCTGCCGCGAGGCCCTTCCGACCGCGAACTCCATGACCATGATGGGCATCGCCAGAAGGACCAGGAAGAGCAGGTAGAGCAGAACGAAGGCAGCGCCGCCGTATCGCCCCGTAATATAGGGGAAGCGCCACACGTTTCCCAATCCTATGGCGCACCCCGCCGACAGGAAGATGAACCCCATCCGGCTCCCCAGCGATTCTCTGTTGCGTCTCTCCTCCATCCGCCGCATCCCCTTTTCAGTTTTTCAGTTGGAATAAGGAATCCCCAAACCATGAGGCGTGCCGCCCCCGGATAGGTCATTCTCCCAGTTCGAAAGCCTCGGCCACCTCCCGGAGCTTCTCCGGTATCGGGATGCCCTGGGGGCACTTCGGCACGCAGGCCCCGCAGCTGACGCAGGCCGATGCGCGCTTGCCGTCCCGGTCCGGGGCCAGGACATAGCGATAGTTTCGTCCCTGGAGCTCCCAGTTGCCGGATATCGCCGCAGTGTTCAGGTTCGTGAAGCACTGGGGGATGTCCACGCCCTGCGGGCAGGGCTTGCAGTAGGCGCAGGCCGTGCAGGGGACCCTCATGCGGTCGGAGAAAAATTTCCATACCCGGTCCGCAAAACGGCGCTGCGCATCGGACAGCCCGCCCGGCCGTCCCCGGTCGGCGCTGGCCAGGTTCTGGGAGAGCTGCTCCGGCGTGGTCATGCCGCTCAACACCACGGATACCCCGGGATGGTCCCAGACCCAGCGCAGCCCAAGGTCCGCGAGGTTGGGGGAGGAGTACCCGGCCTCCCGGGCCTCGTCCCGGAGCGGTTCGGGGACGGGCAGACTGATGTTTCCGCCCTTCAGCGGCTCCATCACCACGACGCCGATTCCCTTTGCTGCGGCGTACTCCAGTCCCGCCGCCCCCGCCTGAAAGTTCCGGTCCAGAAGGTTGTATTGGATCTGGCACATGTCCCAGGGATAGGCGTCCACGATCGTTCGGAAGGTATCGAGGCCGTCGTGGAAGGAAAAGGCGATGTGCCGTATCTTTCCCGAGGCTTTGGCCCGTTCCATGAACTCGAGCGCGCCCATCTCCGTCAACTTCCGCCAGCGGGCCGCACTCAGGGAGTGGAGCAGATAGAGGTCCACATGGTCCGTGCGCAGAAAACCCAGCTGTTTCTCCAGAAAATCGTCCATGTCCCTCGGTTCGTGCACCAGCCATACGGGAAGCTTCGTCGCCAGCGTGATCCTGTCCCGGTACCCCTTGATGGCGCGGCCGACGAACTCCTCGCACTTGCCCTCGTGATAGGGCCAGGCGGTGTCGAAATAATTGATGCCGCCGTCGAAGGCGGCGCGCATCAGCCGCTCGGCTGCGGGCTCGTCGATTCCTCCCCCGGCGGTTACGGGCAGGCGCATGCACCCGAAGCCCAGGATCGAGAGCTCCTTTCCGACGGCCGGAATCGTCCTGTAAAGCATCGAAACACCCCCATCGAGCGATTTAATTCCGCGTATTATATCAGGATTGAAACTTGGGGGAAATACCAATGAAAAATCAATAAAAATTTATAGAGACGCGCAGGGAGCCCCTCCTCGAGCGCGGGGGCGCGGATACGGGGACAAGCCACTGCCGCCGGAGGGGAGCGGCGGGACGGTACAGGCTGCCATTTGAACGGCGAGAGAAATTTGATATTTTTCGACGAATGGCGTATAATAATCTTTTAAAAATGGAATCCTTGAAAAAAGGAGGATGGGAACGGAGGTGAAAAAATGGAATATGGAGCAACAAAGCTGGTGTACTCCGACGGAAAGCCGTTGTGGCTGACCGCGGACGGCTCGTTCATCCCCGCGCGGTGCCGGAATGACGGGTCTCTCGCCAACGAGGCGCTTTTCCTCAGGGATCCCCGGAGAGGCGGCGCGGTGCGGAGGATCGTCCGCTAGCCGTCGAGATGGCGAGAAAAGGCTTCACACGGCCCTCGGGCTGCCTTTATAACGGAATATCAGGGCATCCATGCCCTTGTAACCCAGGTATCTTCCGCGATATAAAGCAGGGAAGTCTCGGTGGGGCCGGAGTCTTTTGGGGACTCCGGCCCCGTTGCGTTCTCCCCCCTCCTCTCTAAGATCGTTTTTTCCGCTCCTTCAGAGACTGCGCGGCGGGCAGCCCGTAGGCAGGCTCCGCGTACAGGACGGCGTTGGCAATGGCGCGCGCCATGGTTCGCGCGCCAAGGATGCCGACGACGTTGACGTCCACCTCCACCTCGCCCGTGGCGAGAAGGAAGATCGTGTCCCCGTCCCACATCGTGTGTACGGGGCGCATCGCGCGGGCAAAACCGTCGTGTGCCATCGAGGCGGCCTTGGCGGCCTGCGACTTCGAGAGGCGGCCGTTAGTCACAACCACTCCGATGGTAGTGTTGCCGCCGAAGAGATGGCCCGTCTCCGCATAACGGCGGCACATCTCGGCCTCCGTGTCCAGGATCGTCCCCAGCCTCTCGTCCAGGAGCCCTGCAAGGACAGTTCCCGTGTCGGGTTCCAGCACGTCCCCCAGACAGTTGACCGCAACGATGCTCGCCACCCGAAGCGCTTCCACCTCCAATCCGTAATGGCCGAAACCGCCCTTCATGGATCGCCCAATGCCGAACAGCTTGCCCACGAAAGCCCCGGTTCCGGCTCCTGCGTTGCCCTGTGCCGGCGGCAGGGCCGAGGCGTTTCGGCAGGCCGCGTACCCCATCTCTCTATCGGGGCGGACCTTCGGGCTCCCGACGGGAAGATCGAACAGCGACGCCCCACAGACGATGGGGACGCGCGCAACCTGGACGTCGAAGCCGACGCTGCGCTCCTCAAGACAGGCCATTACCCCGGACGCCGCGTCGAGCCCGAAGGCGCTGCCTCCGCTAAGGACCACTGCATGGATTTTCTCCACCATGTTGACGGGGTTCAGGAGATCCGTCTCGCGCGTCGCCGGGGCGCCACCCCGAACGTCCACCCCTGCGGTTGCGCCGGCCTCGCAGACCAGGACGGTGCACCCCGTGCCCGCCTCCACATCCTGCGCATGCCCCACGCGTATTCCTGCGATGTCCGTAACGGCAATCTCCCTGAACATCGAAGCCCCCTAATCCGCCATAAATGACAGCACTCTGCCGATGGCGATGAGGACCCCCGCGATCCCCTCAC
>NZ_CAUUGJ010000144.1:0-4733 GCF_963544685.1 uncultured Fretibacterium sp.
CCCGCCGTTGTTCCGTTCTTTTTGTTTGTCAGGGGCCCCGGGGTGCATTGGGGCCGATATCGAATTTAGGAGGTAAGTTTTTATGACGCGCGACGATATGATCAAGGCTATTGAGGAGATGACGGTACTCGAGCTCTCCGAGCTCGTGAAGGCCCTCGAGGAGAAGTTCGGCGTTTCCGCCGCCGCCCCCGTGGCCATGCCCATGATGGCTATGCCCGGCGCCGGCGCCGCTGCGGCCGCCGAGGAGGAGAAGACCGAGTTCGACGTGATCTACAAGGCCCCCGGCGCCAACAAGATCAACGTGATCAAGGTTGTCCGTGAGGTCACCGGCCTTGGCCTGAAGGAGGCCAAGGAGCTGGTCGACAATCCGCCCAAGCCGGTCAAGGAGGGCGTGGCTAAGGAAGAGGCCGAGGAGATCAAGAAGAAGCTCGTCGAGGCCGGCGCCGAGGTTGAGGTTAAGTAGCCGGTACGACATCGAGACTCGAAAAGCGGCCCATTGCGAGGGGCCGCTTTTTTCTTTCGCCGCTTTATTGTACAATGAGAAAGAAGAGAGCTTTTGTAGTTTTTCCTTAATCCTATGACTGGAGGGTCTTGTCATGGCATCCCAAAAGAAAGAACCGGAGAGCAAGTCGGGTTGGTCTAATCTTGTCAACAGCAGACCGAAGAAGATCATCGTCTCTTTGATCGGGATTGTTCTTGTCCTCAATATTTTGTGGACCCTGAAGCAGAATGACACATCCTCTGAAACTCCGGTCCTGAAAGAGGAGCTGGCGAAACTGGAGCAACGCATCGTGGAACTGGAGAAGAGGGCCGCTCCTGATGTGGAGTCCCTCCGAGCCGATTTTGAGGCGGTCCGGCAGGTGGGAGCGGGCTACGAGGCGCGCCTGAAGGAGCTGCTGAAGGCGGAGGAGGAGCATCTGGCGATGATGAAGGCGGAGCTGGAGGCCCGGGAGGCTTGGCTCGACTCTTTGCGTAAAGCCGCTTCGGACAAGAAGTAGAGGAGTTTGATACCCTGCGGAGGATCCCCGATGACGTCTCGAAGTGTTTTTATCATCGACGATGCGGATTTCGTGGTGGATATGCTGCGCCTGACGTTTGCGGACGGCGGGTATACCGTCGTGGGGTCTGCGACCGACAGCCTTCAGGGTATCGGGCAGCTGCGCGAGATGGCCTCGAAATCTCAGGCTGTCGATGTCGTCGTCGTCGATCTTCATATGCCCCGACTGGATGGGTTCGGGACCATTCGTGAAATACGCGAGATCCTGCCGGGGGCGAAGATCCTCCTGGTCAGTGCCGATGCAACTTTGCCCGTGGCCCTCAAAGCGAAGGAGCTTGGCGTGGATGGTTTTATCGTCAAGCCTTTCGAACCGGAGACCATCTGGGCGGCGCTGAAAAAAATCTGAAAAGGTTCGTTGCTTTCGTTTTTCCAACCCGTCCTGTGGGCTGGGCATGGAAAAGTACGGTTGAATCCGAGGGGCGTAAGCCCCTCTTTTTCACTTGGAGAACGTTTCCTCCGCCGGGCCGCCCGGCGGAATCCTGCCTTGCCGGGTGCGGGCAGGCTTTTGCGGCCGCTCGGGCTTGTATGGGATAGCGGTGTGAGGGCAGAGATACGGAGCCCCCATGTCAATCGGCGCTTTCAGAGGAGTCGCGTATGACACAGGAGAACATCAGAAATTTTTGCATCATCGCTCATATCGACCACGGGAAGTCTACCCTGGCAGATCGCCTTCTGGAGCGGACTTCCACGGTGCAGTCGCGGGATATGAAGCATCAGCTGCTGGACTCCCTCTCGCTGGAGCGGGAGAGGGGCATCACGATCAAGCTGGTGCCGGTGCGCATGGACTACACGTCCCCGGATGGTAAAAAATGGGTACTGAACCTCATCGATACGCCGGGTCACGTGGACTTCGGCTACGAGGTATCGCGGTCCCTGGCCGCCTGCGAGGGGGCGCTCCTGGTCGTGGATGCGACGCAGGGGGTCGAGGCACAGACGGTTGCGAACGCCTATCAGGCTATTGAGCAGGGGCTTGAGATTCTGCCCGTCATCAATAAAATCGACCTCCCCTCGGCCCATCCCGAGAGAGCCAAACAGGAGATCCGCGACGTGGTGGGGCTGGATGCCGACGACGCCATCCTGGCCAGTGCGAAGGACGGACGGGGGATCGACGAGATTCTGGAGCGCATCGTCGGGTCGGTTCCGGCCCCTCGGGGGGACCCGGACGCCCCTCTTCAGGCCCTGATCTTCGATTCCGTGTACGACAACTATCGAGGCGTCATCTGCTACGTGCGGATCGTGAACGGGACCCTGAAGGCGGGGCAGGACATCCTTTTCATGGCGACCAACGTGTCCTATCCCGTGGACGAGGTGGGGGTGTTCCGCCCCTCCTTCACGCCCGTCGAGCGGTTGGGGCCGGGAGAGGTCGGCTACGTGGCCGCCAGCATCAAAACCCTGGCCGAGGCGCACGTTGGGGACACGATTACCGATGCGCGGAACCCCACTCCGGAGCCGCTTCCCGGGTACCGTAAGGTCAAGAGCGTCGTGTTCTGCGGTTTCTATCCCGTGGAGCGAGACGACTACCCGCAGCTTCGGGACGCATTGGAGAAACTTTGCCTGAACGATTCCGCCATCGTCTTCGAGCCGGAGACCTCCGTAGCCCTGGGGTTCGGGTTCCGATGCGGCTTTCTGGGGCTGCTCCACATGGACGTGGCGCAGGAACGACTCCGCCGCGAGTACGATGTCGAGCTCGTGGCTACGGCGCCCAACGTCGTCTATGAGATCGTCACGAAGTCCGGCGAGGTGATCGAGGCCCACCGTCCCAACGATTTCCCCGACGTGGGGGAGATCGAGGAGATACGGGAGCCCTTCATCAAGCTCTCGGTGTTCCTGCCGTCGGAGTACGTGGGCAAGGTGATGCAGCTGGTTCAGGAAAAGCGGGGGGTCTACCGCTCCATGGACTATCTGACGCCGGAACGGGTGCGCCTGGTCTACGAGATGCCCCTGGCCGAATTCATCATCGACTTTCACGACAAGCTCAAGTCCCAGACCCGCGGCTATGCGTCCCTGGACTATGAATTCATCGGCCTTAAACCCTCCGAACTGGTCCGCGTCGACGTCCTCGTCAACGGTGAGGCGGCGGACGCCTTTTCCTTCATCTGCCACAAGGACGCGGCCTACCATCGCGGGCACGCGGCGGTGACGAAGCTGAAGGAACTGATCCCCAGCCAGCTCTTCGAGGTCCCCATCCAGGCCTCGATCGGCAAGCGCGTCATCGTGCGCGTCAACGTCAAGGCCCTGCGAAAGGACGTCCTGGCCAAATGCTACGGCGGCGACATCACCCGAAAGCGAAAGCTCCTGGAGAAGCAGAAGGAAGGCAAGAAGCGCATGAAGCAGATCGGGCGCGTCGCCATCCCCCAGGAGGCGTTTCTGGCGTTCCTCCGAATCGAGGACGGCGAGTAGGCCGGGAGGGAAGACTTCCCGTGAGTAACGAAAGGCTCTCCGTGTACCTGCACGTGCCGTTCTGCGCCGGCAAGTGCGGGTACTGTTCTTTTTACAGCGAGCCTCCGGAAGCTGGGGATGTCGCGGCTTACCTGGACGCGCTTGCGGTGGAGATCGCCCTCTGGAGAGGGCTGCTTGGCCCCCTGTCCCCGCGCACCCTCTACGTCGGAGGCGGGACGCCGAGCCTGCTCTCGCCGGACGAATGGGGGCGGCTGATCGCGCTGCTCGAAGGCCTGGGGGACTGGAGCCGCCTGGAGGAGGCGACCGTGGAGGCCAACCCCTCGTCCTTGAGCGACGGGCTGCTGAACGTCTGGCGAGCTTCTTTTTTCACCCGTGTCAGCCTTGGCGTCCAGAGCCTGGATGACGCGGAGCTTGAAACTCTGGGACGCCGCCACGATGCGAGGCTCGCCCTCGAGGCGATGGAGCGCCTTGCCCGCTCCGGGCTGAGGATGAGCGTCGACCTGATCTTCGGCATTCCCGGTCAGACGCTCCGTTCCTGGGCGGCCTCGCTGAGAGGGGTTCTGGATGCCGGAGCCCGCCACGTCTCCGCCTACCAGCTGACGCTCGAGCCGGATACCCCCATGGGGCTTCGCAGCCCCGTTCTTCCCGACGGCTATCCTCTTTATCGTTATACCCAATGGTTCCTCCCACGACGGGGTTTCACCCAGTACGAGATCTCGAGCTACGCCCCGCCCGGCGGCGAGTGCCGGCACAACCTGGCCTATTGGAGGCAGGAGGATGTCCTGGCCCTGGGGCCTGCGGCGTGGGGGTACCTCGAGGGACGCCGCTACGCCAACCCGGGGACGCTGGATGCCTATCTCGAGGCGGCAGGGAGAAATTTCCCCGAGGCAAAGACGGCGGGGGAAAGACTGGGGCCGAGAGCCCGCGGAGTTGAGGCCGCTATTCTCTCGCTGAGGACCCGATGGGGAATCGATCGGGAAGACTTCGCAGAACGTTGGGGCGTCCCGCTTCTGAAGGAGATCGAGGCGGTCTTGATGGCGATTCCCCCCCACCTCGTGCGTGCGGATGAACGGAGCCTGGCTCTCACTCCAGCGGGTATGCGAGTGGGGAACGCGATCTGGTCGGAGGTTTTGTGTTTATTGTAGGGGCTGAGGGGTAATTGGTTCTGGGGTTACTTGGTTTAGGGGATGTTGTTAATGGGTCTGAGAGGTCTGCGAGGTTTGCGAGGTATTTTGTTTTTGTACTTGACAGGTAGATAAAAGGCTGTATAATTTCC
>NZ_CAUUGJ010000145.1:0-4728 GCF_963544685.1 uncultured Fretibacterium sp.
ATGGGAAAGCTCAGGGCAGCCTCGTCCGGCACGGCGCTCCCCTCCCCTCCAGGAGATAGGGGCCGGCCGCTCCGCCGGGCCCCGCCCCCCCGGACGGGGCGCGGAAAAAGCCGCGAAGCGGGCTCACCAGATGCCGTGACGTTTCAGGATCTCCTTGCCCTTCTCGCCCTTCAGGAACTCCAGGAAGCTCAGGACCCCGGCGTCCGTCTCCCGCCCCTGGACCACCGCGGCGACCATCCTCAGGGGCGGGTATCCCTCGGCGATCTCCAGCCATCCGCCCAGCTTCTGCCCGCCGTTCAGCACCATGACGCGGTTGACGAACCCCGCGTCCATCTCGCCGGAAGCGAGGTAGGAGAAGACCTGGGGAACGGTGGAAACGACCGCGAGCCTCTCCCCGAGCTTTTCGCCGATGCCGGAGCTCTTCAGGAACGCGGACGCGGCCCGGCCGTAGATGGCCGCCTTGGGATCGGGCATGGCGACCCGGGCGAACTCCTGCTTCTCCAGGTCCTTCGGGGACTCGAGGCTCAGGCCCTTCCGCCACGCCAGGACCAGCACCGTATCGCCCAGCGGTTCGATGCAGCCGAACTCCAGCCCCTGCGAGGCCGCTTCCAAAGCCCCCCTGTCCGAGATCACCACGTCGGCCCCGCTGCCCTGCTTGATCTGGACCAGCACCTGGCCGATGGGACCGCCGTACATCTCCTCGAGGGCCCCGCCCGACTCGCGATAGGCCTTGCCCAGCTCCTCGACCATCTGCTTGTAGCCCGCCCCGGTGGTCACCGCGACGCCGCAGAACGCGGCGGTGGCAAGCACAAAGACGCACAGCAGCGCCAACGGAAAAACACGCCTCATCCATTTCCTGCCCATCTCTTCATCATCCTTTCCTTATGGGACCCTGCGGCATCCGCAGGGCTTTTCCCCGGGCCCGGGGCCGCGGAGGCCGGACCGCGGGGGGCACAGCCGGGTCTCCTCTCCCCTCTCCACGACGAGAACCCGGTCGGCAAGACGCCGGATCTCCTCCTCGGCATGGGAGACGTAGAGCACGGGGACGCCGAGGGCCTGCGGGATCGTCGCGATATATCCCATCAGCTCGTCCCTGAGCCGAGCGTCCAGGGAGGCCAGGGGCTCGTCCATCAGCAGAAACGACGTGCAGGCCAGCAGGGCCCTGCCGATGGCCACGCGCTGGCTCTCGCCCCCCGAGAGCGAGCCGACGCCGCGCCCAAGCATGGGCTCCAGGTCCATCAGCGCGACCACGCGATCGAAAAAGGACCGGCTGTACGGCCGACCGCAGAAACGCGGGGCGAAGAGCAGGTTGTTCCGCACCGAGAGGTGGGGGAAGAGACGATGCTCCTGAAACACGTACCCCACGCCGCGCCTCCGTGCCGGCAGAAAGACCCTCTCCGCCGCGTCGAAGAACACCGTGCCGTTGTGGACGATGCGCCCCTCGTCGGGGACGACGAGCCCGGCGACCATGTTGAGCAGGGTCGTCTTGCCGGCCCCGGACGGGCCGTAGAGAGCGGTGATCCCGACCCCATCCAGGACGAAGTCCGCACCCGTCGAGAAATCCCCCAGGCGTTTTCTGACCCGAACCTCCAGCACTCCTCCCAACAACACTCCTCCCAACAGCACTCCTGCCGACTTTCGCACGAGACGCCATGAACCGGAACGACGCCCCGGCCTGACGGACATCGAGTTATTTCAGGGAACAACTCGACGGGCCAAGGTCAGAATAAGGCATAGAGGGAAAAGTGTCAAACGGCAGGGCGAGCGCCGCGGCGCGCCGCCCCGTGAGGGCGGCAGACTCCGCGGCATCTCGACTCACCCTCTACCGCTGCCGGGGGTCCGGCGCGGGGAAGAGGTCCAGCAGCTTCTCCCTCAGCAACTCCATGCCATGGCCCGCGCCGGCGCGGATCACGGTGAAATGGGATTTGCTCGGAAGCGCGACCTCGTTGGGGTCGATCAGGAACGCGGGCGTTCCCGGGCGCAGGTCATGGATCAGGCCGGCGGCCGGGTACACGTTCAGGGACGTGCCCACCACGGCGAAGATGTCCGCCCCCGCCACCCACCGGGACGCCTCCGCGATCATCGGGACCGCCTCCCCGAACCAGACGATATGGGGGCGCAGCGGGGAGCCGTCCGTATCCGTCTCTCCGAACTCCATCCGGCTGTAGCCGATGTCGCGGACCCGGGTCTCGTCCCGGACGCTGCGCACCTTGGTCAGCTCCCCGTGCAGGTGCAGCACCTTCGTGCTCCCGGCGCGCTCGTGCAGGTTGTCCACGTTCTGGGTGACGATCCCCACGTCGAAGAACCCCTCGAGCTCCGCCAGGATGCGGTGCCCGAGGTTCGGCTCCACGTGGGCCAGCTGTTCCCGGCGCTGATTGTAGAACTCGGTCATCAGCTTGGGGTTGCGGTGCCACCCCTCGATGCTGGCGACCTCCATGACGTCGTACTCCTCCCAAAGCCCCCCGGCGTCGCGGAAGGTCTTGAGCCCGCTCTCGGCGCTCATCCCCGCACCGGTCAGCACGACCAGGCGTTTTCCTCGTTCGTCCCCGTTCATCCTCGCGGTCCCTCCTTCTCGATGATCCTCGATGATCCGTCCTCGATAAAACCCCGCTCCCCCCGCCGCATCCCCTACGCTGTACCCATACACTGTACCCATACGTTATACCCATACGCTATAATTGAAAATTATCGCACACCAGGGACACCGGGGAAAGGAACGTACCCGGACGGGGGCTTTTTCGAATGCGGCTACCGGAGCCGGGACACGGAATCGGAGCGAAAGGATCGGATGGCATTGAGCAAAGATTACGGTCAACTGCAGCGCCAGGGAAGACAGCTGAAATCACGGATTGCGGAGGGCATGGTCTTCCTGCGGCGCTTCGTCGGCGCTCCCCGCCAAGTGGGGAGCGTCATACCCAGCTCGCCCTACCTCACCCGCGCGGTCCTGGACAAGATCGACTGGAGCCAGGTCCGAAACGTCGCCGAGCTCGGGGCCGGGACGGGGGTCTTCACCCGGAGCATCGTCCGCCGGGCGCGGCCGGACGCCCGGCTTCTCGTGTTCGAGATCGACCCCGACCTCCAGCGGATGATCGGCCTCTCGCACCCCGGCCTGAAGCTCTACGGGGACGCCCAGGAACTGCCCGCCATCCTGGAGGACCTGGGAATCGACAAGCTGGACTGCATCGTCTCGAGCCTGCCCTTCACCGTCCTTCCCCCGGCGATGACCGCCCGCATCCTGGACGCCGTCCAGGATACCCTGGTCCCCGGCGGCAAGTTCGTGGCCTATCAGTACTCCAAGATCATGAAGCGCCACTTCGAATCGCGCTTCTCGGAGATCCGGACCTCCTTCGTCCCCATCAACATCCCTCCGGCGTTCGTCTACGAGTGCCGGGGAGACCTCCGAAAAAAATGAGAGGGGGGCGCCCCCCTCTCATTTTTTCCTCTCCCGTTCTTGCCCCGTTCTGCGGCACCCGTCATTTCTCGATGACGATGCGGCCGTCCGTCTTCATGTCCACCCTTCCCTCGGGGAAGGAACGCAGGTAGTCCACCAGGACGTCCAGCTCCCGGACCTCCGTCGATTCCCTCCGGGCCCCCTCGAACACGAAGTAGCGGTCGCCCCCGCCGGCAATCCAGCTGTTGACCGCCACGGTGTATTTTGCCCTATCGTCGACCTCCCGCCACTCCCCGTCCTTCTGCACGAGGATCCGCTTCAGGCGGTTCCCCCAGGACAGAAGCCGGCCCCCGGAGTCGAAGGACGCCGCCTTCTCCCTGAGGTCGTAGACGACCTTCAGCCCGGATATCTGAAGGAACCCTCCGTCCGGGACGCGAAACGCGGGGTCGAAGTGCTCGCCCTCGACGATGAGGGCGGAGGCGGAGAGCTCCATGATCTGCCTAAGCTGCATCCCCGTCACCGTGACGACCTCGATGCCGTTGCCGAACGGCAGGATCTCCGTCAGGTTCTTCTCCGAGACCTCCCCGGCGGGGAAGATCCGGTCCCCCCTCAGGGACCCGCCGTTGACGAGCCCCACGTCCGTCTTGAACCTCCACCGCAGCCCATCCGCCATGAAGTCCCCCAGAGGCATCTCCCGAACCCGCAGGGTCCTCTTCTGCGCGTCGACGGGGCTCTCGAAGAAGCCGACCGCCCGCTCCAGGCTGCCGTTGAGCTTGCTCTCGTACTCCGCAGCGATCCTCATGACCTCCGGGTTCGGGGGGATCTTCGGGGTGACGTTCAAAAGGCGCCAGGACGTCCGGTCCCACAGCAGCCTGCCCTTTTCGGTCGTCAGGACGAGTTTGCCCAGGAACTTTCCCCTGGATCCGCCCCAGGCCAGGGCGGTCGTCCAATCGCCGGGACCCTGAACGAGCTGCAGCTGCACCTCCTCCTTCTCGGACACCCCGCGGCCGACGATCGCGTGGATTCCCGGGACCGACTCCGCCAGGTGACGGTTCTCGCCCTCGCTGAGGTTGCTGAGCATCACGATGACGTCCGCACCCTGGGCCCGCAGGTCGGCGACCATCTCCCGGGCTATGCCCTCCGTATCGGTCAGGACGGTCAGCTCGTCCGCCTTCCTCGTCACGGAGAAGAGCCAGGTCGAGAGCATCGCGAAGAAGCCGACCTTCAGGTCCCCCGCCGGGACGACGACGTTCCGCGCGAATTTGCGCGCCGCCTCGGGATCGGATATCGACACGTTCGAGAGGACCATGGGGAAGACCACATGATCCAGGGCCTGC
>NZ_CAUUGJ010000146.1:0-4702 GCF_963544685.1 uncultured Fretibacterium sp.
TGCGGCGGGGAGGGTCCTCGAAGCGGGGAGGGAGGGCGTCCCCATAGGGCTGAAGGACCGGGGGGTTATGACTCCTCCCGCTCCGGGGCGGGCCGCCCGCCTCGAGCTCCTCGGACGCCTGGCCCTCTACGCCCCCGCCCGGGGCGGTGAGGAGCGGCGATGACCTCCCTGTCCCGAACGGCGGAGCGCACCCTGGCGGTCGAAACGGCACTGAAGCTGCTGTCGGGCGTATGCGCCCTTCTGTGCTTCCTGATGGTGCAGGACGGCATCGGCTGGGGGACGGCCCTGGTCTTTGGGGCCGCGCTCCTGATCTGGCCGCTGGCGGAGGTCTCGGGGCTGACGCGTCCGCCGGGGCTGCTGTCGTTCGGCGTCGTCGCCCTTCTGCTCGTCGCCGTCTTTTCCCGGATGAACCGGCGGTACCTGGCGGAGCCCTTCCTCGAGGCCATCCTGCTTCTATTCCTCCTTCGCCTGTTCGAGCGCAAGACCTCCCGGGAGTACGTCCAGATCGCGCTTCTGTCCCTGGGGGCGGTAGTGGTCTACGCCCTCCTGTCCGTGGAGAAGCTCTTCCTCGCCGTCTGCCTGGGGATGGGATACTGTGCCTCCCTGATCTTGATGCTGTCCGCCTGGATGAGGCGGGAGCCCGGGGCGCGGCTGTCCTTTTCCGACGCAAAGCGGCTCGTCTCCCGCGCCCTGGGGATGTTTCTCCTGATGCTTCCCCTGTGCCTGCTGTTCTTCTTCGTGATCCCCCGGTCGGGCCGTCCCATGTTTCGCCCGCAGGGCGGCATGGACCGTTCGGCCCTGACGGGATTCTCCGAGAGGCTTCGCCTGGGAGAGGTGGGGGCGATACAGCGGACCGACCGCCTTTCCTTCCGCGCGGAGACGGGGGAGATCGCCCCGGAGTTCCTCTATTGGCGGGGCGTCGTGCTCTCGCATTTCTCGGGTACGGGCTGGGACGTCGACCTGAGGGATCGCGAGGGGGGCTGGGGGCGCCCGCGCGGGGATGTTCCGCAGGTGCGTCAGACGATCCTCATGGAGCCGGGGGGACACCGCTGGCTCTTCGCGCTGGACCGCCCGATCTCGGTCGGCCTCGGCAGCGCAATGGGCCTGGGAAATGGAACGTTCTGGAGACGGGCGGCGGGCACCGCCGTCCGCTACGAGGCCGTCTCCACCCCCTCCCCGATTCCGGGGACCCTTTCCGACTCGGCCGAGGAAACCTTTCTGGAGCTCCCCTCCGACTATTCTCCGGCCATGAGGGACCTGACGGAAAAACTGACCGCGGGGATCTCCGACGACAGGGGGCGGATGAATGCGGTCGAGGCCCATTTCATGCGCGGCGGCTATCTCTGGTCCCTCGAGAACCTGGTGCGGGGACCGGATGCGCTGGAGCGGTTCGTCCTCGACGTCAGGCGGGGAAACTGCGAGTATTTTGCCTCCGCGGCCGCCGTGATGCTGCGCATGGCCAACGTGCCCGCCCGGCTGGTCGGAGGCTATCGGGGAGGGGACTACAACCGGGCCGGCGGGTACTACTCCGTCCGGGACCGCCAGGCCCACGTCTGGGTCGAGGCCTGGGATCGGGGTGCTGGGTGCTGGGTGCGGATCGACCCCACCCCCACGGGGGATGCGGGCGGCGGTGGGACGTCGGAGGACCCCGGCGGATGGTGGGAGTTCTGGGACTTCCTCGACTACCAATGGAGCAGGGTGTTCGTGAGCTACAACGCCAGGACCCAGAGCGAGTGGGTCTCGGTCCTGGGGGAGCTCTTTCGCAATCCGCGCGCCTCCCTTCGGGTGTCCTCGGAGGCCCTTTCGCGGTGGGGGCGGCTTGGGTTGGGCTTCGCGGGCCTGTCGGCCGCCATATTCGTCCTGACCCTCGTCCGGAAAAGGCGTCGCCGGGATCCGTGCCGGTCGTTGCTGGAGCGGTTCGAGAGCCTCATGAAGAGGCGCGGGGTCCCGCGCCGCAGGTCCGTGGGGCTGGAGGAATTCGTCTCCTCTCTGGACGAGCCGCTCCGGGGAACGGCGCGGCTCTTCGTCCTGGAATTCGAGGAGGTCTGGTACGGCGGCAGGCCGTTGGACCCCGAGCGATACGGGCGGCTGAAACGCCGGCTCGACAGGATGGACAGGGAGTCCTGACCGACCCGGCACCGCCCCACGCTTCCGGACCGTCCTCGCGGTGTTATCGTGCGGGACGGTTTTATGTTAAGATGGGCCCTGCATCGGGGTATGACCGCTCGATCGCTGCGGGAGGAAGGGAGGGGCCGCGGTGGGAATCCTGGGGCTTTTGATGATTTTTGGCGCCCGCATTCTGGATGTCAGCTGCAATACGATTCGCATCCTCTTTCTGGTGAAGGGGCAGCGTTTCGTCGCAGCCTGTATCGGGTTCGTCGAGGTCATGATCTACATGATGGTCCTGGGCTTCATCCTGGGAGGGGGGAAGAGGCTCACCGTTTGGGAACTGCTCTTCTACTGCGGTGGGTTCGCCACGGGCAACTACGTGGGGTCCTGGCTCGAGGAAAAGCTGATGAACACCTTTATCCTGATCGAGGTCATCCTCGAGGACGGGCCGTCCGCCCAGGCGGCGATAGAGGCCGTGAGGGGCCGGGGGCTGGGCGCCACGGTGATCCGGGGCATGGGGCGCAATGGTCCCAGGCTGATCGTCGAGATATTCTGCAGGCGGCACGACGTACAGGCGGTCCAGGCCCTTTTTGCACATGATGGTTTTGTCACGGTGTCCGACGTGAAGCGCTGTACGGGGGGCTGGTTTCCCAAAAGGCTCTGAGGCCTTCCGACATGTCTTTTGCGGTGGGATGCTGCCGATATCGGGCAATGCACGAAAATGTATTGCGGATAGGAGTGAGAAACGGAAGGCCGTCAGGACGCCGCTGCGGCGAACGGCCTTTTGGGGAAAGGAATGTTGCCCATGCCGACGGAATGGTCGGATCCGACAGCTCGTCGTCAGTCCATGGAAAACGAGAGAGGATCCCTTTACCGGCGTATGGTCGAGCTGGAGCGCAGGGGAATGCGTTTCGAGCGCGAGGAGGGGGCCCTGCGCGAGATCGAGCACAACTATCGCGGCCTGATCGAGAGTGGGATCTTCCTGCTCCTCATCGTGGGAATCGACGGAAACATCCTGGCCTGCAACCGCTGCGTCGAGAGGTTCTGGGGCGTCGACCCGGAAGGTGCGGGGACGACGTCGCTCTGGTCCCTGTGCCCCCCCGGCGGTACGGAAGAATTGAAGGAACTGCTTCTGGAGGCGTCCCGAAAAAAAGTCTCCGCCCGACTGGCCCTTTCCCTTCCCGACGAGTCCCGGGTATGGGTCGAGGCGGAGCTCATGCCCTCGGTCTTTCGAGGAATCAAGGCGGTTCAGGTGATCGGCGTCGATGTGACGGAAAAGGTCGTTCGGCCCCCCTCCGGAGAAACGGAGGTCTGGGAGAGGGTGCTGGACGGCTGCCCGGGGCTTTTGTGCTGCGTCCTGGACGGGGAGGGAAGGCTTCTCTATGCCTCGCGCGGTTATCGTGCGGCGGCGAAGCGGTTCCTCGGACACGACTGCGTGGTGGGCGCCCCTTATCCGCCGGCGTCCAACTCGGTCGACCGTTCCCTCCACGACCTCCTCTCGTCCGCGCTGCTCGGAGGCTCGGGGGGGATGGAACTGGTCGAGGTCCATGCGGAGGGGAAACGCCTCTGGGAAGTTACGGCCTCCCCTTTGTTTTCCGCCCAGGAAAATGTCGCGGGAGCCGTATTGCGCATGGCTCCGCCGGCGGCTGCCCCGGACGGGGACTCCCCATCGCCCTCGTCCGGGGCCGGAGAGGCACCGAAGCCCACCTCGGCGATGGAGTTGCTGAACGCCGTCTCCGACATGCTGCTCCTCGTCGACAGGGCTGGAGCCTGCCTGGCGGCGAACGGGCGCTTTTGTGAAGCATTGGGACTGGACCCGGCCCTTTTTGTCGGCAAACCGCTGAACGAGCTGCCCTTGGCGGACGACCCCCTGAACGACGGCTTCCCCGACCGTCTGCAGGAGGTGTTGCGCGCCGGCGAGGGGGCCCTCGAGCTTCGGGCGGAAACGAGCCGGGGAGAGATGCTCTGGCTGGACCTTCGCGCCCGTCCTGTGACGTGGGAGGGAACGGACGCCCTGCTTTTGACCTGTACGGACGCTACTTTGCTCCATCGCACTCAGGAGCAGCTGAAGCGGGTCGCGGTGACGGACCGCACGACGGGGCTCCTGAACCGGGAGGGGATGGAGCAGGTGCTGGTGAAGGAGCTCGAGCGGGCAGCCCGTTACCGGGGGGCGCTCTCCCTTCTCTTCATGGACGTCGACGACTTCCGGCGCTTCAACGAGGTGCGGGGCTACACGGCCAGCGACGGGGCCTTGAAGGCCCTGGTGACGGCCCTGAAAAACCTACTTCGGCCAACGGACTTCCTGGGACGCTGGGGCGGGGACGAGTTCGTGATCCTGACGCCGCAGCAGGAGTCCGCCGCCTGCCAGTTGGCGGACGTCGTTCGGGAGATGGCCCGGAATGGCCCCTTCGACAGGGAAAACTCCATCTCCCTGAGCGTCGGCGTGGCGAAGTTCTCCAAGGAGATGGACGTTTCCTCCTTTGTCGGGGCGGCTTACGACGCGATGGTCGCGGCCAAGAAGGCCGGAGGGGATCGCACGGTCCTGGCCGGCGAGCCGGACCAGGGATCAATTTCGATCTCGTAAAATTCGGGC
>NZ_CAUUGJ010000147.1:0-4662 GCF_963544685.1 uncultured Fretibacterium sp.
AGTAGTTTACCAGCCCTGGTATCACTTCCACGTTACTTATTCTACGAGGAGGTTGTCCCGACAAAGTTTCTGAGTCCGATTTATTTTATTGACACCTGATCTGCTATGGATTATATTTAGCCGAGTTTATCACCGCAAACTGTAAGGAGTGAGTGTCATGAAAGGCAGAAAGTTTGGTGTCGGCGCTCTTCTGGCTGTGTTCCTCCTCGCCCTGCTGGCTCTGGGCGGATGTGGCGGCGGCGGGGACAATACCCTCGCGGGGAAGAATCCCCAGCCGCAACCTCAACCCCAGCCCCAGCCACAGCCACAGCCACAACCTCAACCCCAGCCTCAGCCCCAAACCGGGGGCCTGACGGATTGGAAGGGAGATTGGAAGAGCTGGAGCGTTTTTGTCGATGACGACGCGATGGACCCCGTTTATGCCGAGATCGTCAAGAAGACGAGCGGCTACACGGCCAAGGGCGTCAAGGGGTTCTTCGAGGAGATGTATGAGACCAAATTCGCCTCCCTCAAAGTGGAGGGCAGTACGGTTACCTTCCTGGACGACAAGGGGGTTTCCCTGGGAGCACTGACCTACGAGTCCAAGGGCACCCGGAAGCGAACGGTGAAGATGGGCGGACGGGAGTTCGAGACCACGTGGCATCTGTTCGAGTCTCCTGCCGTAAGCGGTGCGACGCCTCCTCAGGGGAGCGGCTTCGTCCCCGCTAACAAATGCAGGTATCTCGTGCTGGTCCCCGTACACAGCGATGGGGACGGAGGCATTAAACACTGGCATATGCGCTACGGCAGCAAGAGCTTCGAGGCTCTGACGGACAATCCCAGCGATCCCTGGTGGCCGACGTTCAGCTCCCTGGATACCAAGGCTGCCGATATCGCTAAGGATCAACAGGCCGAGGCCGGGGCTCTGGCCGCGATGATGCCCAAGGCCTTCGACGCGTGGAACGGCGAATGGATCTCCGCCGCCGAACTGCATCGCAACCCCTTGATGGCCGAGGCCTACCGGAAGGTCGCCGAGGAAGCGAAGAAGCTGGGCAAGAATTACACGGCCGAGGAGCTCAAAGATTATTACCAGAAGCTTTTCGCCACGCCGTTCGATCGCGTCGTCGTTGCCGACGGAACGGCGATTCAGTTCAAAAAGGCGGACGGCACGGTCCTTGCAGCGCCGACCTATACCAACGATGGTTTTGCCGAGGATGGCTGGGTGGCCTGGATCAATGGCACGGTGGCCGGATACGGGACGGTCGTGGCCACGCATCCGCATGGCGATGGGGCGGCCAAGCATTGGCACATGCTCTACGGGGACGGCAAGACGGCTGAGGAGCTGACGAAGCTCTCGGGCTGGAAGCCGACCTTCTACGATCCGAAGCTGACGACCCCCGAGGCCTATTTGAAGAGTTATGTCGACGGAGCCGCCCGTCAGGCCGCTCGGCTCCCGGAGAAGAAGTAGCCGGGAAGATCTGCGTCCCGATCTTCCGTGATGAAGTGAAACGGAGCGGAGCCCGCAACGGGCCTCGCTCCGTTTCGTTTTTCGGGGACATCGGGGGCATGGAGGAGAAAGCCCGCTGCACGCGCGTGAGCGCTGCGGCCAGGGGCGGACAGCGCCACCTTGACGCAAAGGAAACTTTGTTATAAGCTCAACGAAAGTAAGTTTTTACGAACTTTATCGTGCCGCAAGACGGGATCTGTAAAACGGGATCCGGATTCCGAATGGAAGTGCGTGATGTCCGAACGGAGCGAATGGCTTTCGGGAGGGAGTCCTTGATCCTGTTGAATCGCAGATGGAAGACCGCGTTGTCCGTTCCTTGGGGGCTCAATGGATAATGGGCGGGGGCATGCCCCCGCCTTTCGCTTTTCCGAGCCCCCGGCCGTTTGACGAGGCACGGAATAGTTTACGGCGCTGCCGTAATGGCCGCGGCGGACGACGCGGCGACGACAGGAGTGAGAAACGATGAACGAGGTGCGCACGATGGAGGCTCTTGCCGAACGTTATCCGCTGATCCGATCCATGAGCCGCGGGGAGGAGGTCCTCTGGGTCAATCCCCGCCGGGACGCCTCTCCGTCCCCGGAGATCGCGGACGAAGAGATTGCGGACGCGGCGGCCCGCCTGAAGCGGTTCGCCCCCTGCATCCGAAGGATGTTCCCCGAGACCGCCGGAAGCGGCGGGATCATCGAGTCCCCGCTGCGGGACATTCCCGCCATGATGGAGGCGCTTTCGAGCCGGTCGGGCACGCCCCTCCGGGGCCGCCTGATGCTGAAGTGCGACGGCGAGCTTCCGATCTCGGGCTCCATCAAGGCACGGGGAGGCATTTACGAGGTGCTCCGTTTCGCCGAGAGGGTGGCGCGGGAGAGCGGGATGCTGCACGATGGGGACGACTATGCCGTGTTGGACGAGGAGCGCTTTCGCCGTCTGTTCTCCGGGTATTCGGTCGCGGTCGGCTCCACCGGCAACCTGGGGCTGAGCATCGGGATCATGGGGGCCCGGCTCGGTTTTCGGGTTACGGTGCACATGTCCGCGGACGCCCGCCAGTGGAAGAAGGACCTTCTGCGCCGGAAGGGCGCTCAAGTCGTGGAGTACGCCGGGGACTACCAGAAGGCCGTGGCGGAGGGGCGCCGGCAGGCGGAGTCGGACCCGTCCTGCCATTTCGTCGACGACGAGAACTCCAGGACGTTGTTCCTGGGCTACGCCGTCGCGGCCGCGCGTCTTCGTGATCAGTTGGAGGAGCGCGGGATCGCCGTCGATGCGGATCACCCCCTCTTCGTCTACCTGCCGTGCGGCGTGGGGGGCGGCCCGGGCGGGGTCGCCTATGGACTGAAGCGCCTCTACGGCGAGAGCGCGCACTGCTTCTTCGCCGAGCCGACGGAGGCGCCCTGCATGCTGCTCGGAGTGATGACGGGCCTGCATGACGGCATCTGCGTGCAGGACATCGGGCTGACGGGCAGGACGGTCGCGGACGGCTTGGCGGTGGGGCGTCCCTCGAAGCTGGTGGGGCGGATCGTGGGGCCCATGCTGGATGGGCTCTTCACGGTGTCGGATCCTCGGATGGAGCGCCTGGTTCCGGAGCTCTGGGAGCGGGAACGGATCTTCGTCGAGCCGTCGGCTGCGGCCGGCTTTCCGGGCTGCGTCCTGACGCAGGGGGACGGGGAGTACGCCGCGGGCTTTGGAGAAGAGGCCCTGAAGAACGCGGTCCATATCGTGTGGGCGACCGGCGGCGGCATGGTCCCCGAGGAGGAGCGGCGCCGGTACCTCGCGGTTCGGTGAGCCCCCGGTCCGAGGTTCGCTTTCTCGTAGGGGGCCTTTCGATGCGGCGGGGGGACCGGGGTGCCGAACCCGCAAAACCCCGTCGTGATATAATTTTTTGCGAAATCTTTCGCTTTTTTCGTTCCCGAATGGAAATCCGGGGACGCGTTCTGTGTTTTTCCGAGGGGGTGGCCGGGTGTCGGGGAAATCTTGGAAGCGGCGTATCGTGCTGGTCCGGCATGGTCAGACCGATTGGAACCTGCGTTATTGCTTTCAGGGCCAGACGGACGTTCCCCTGAACGCCGAGGGGTTGGCCCAGGCGGAACGCCTGGCGGAGCGCTTTGCGCAGTGGCCTGCGGAGGTCGTCTACTCCAGCCCCCTGCAGCGGGCGCTGAGTACGGCGCAGGCTCTGGCAAAACCTCGCGGGCTGTGTACCGTGGTGCTGGAGGGCTTGAAGGAGATCAATTTCGGGACCTGGGAGGGACGCTCCATCCTGGGGATGGAGCGGGAGGAGAGGGGTGCGTTCCGGACCTGGATGCACGACCCCTTCTTCAACATGCCGCCCGGTGCCGAGGATTGGGAGTCGATAAGAGATCGGGTGGAGAGGGCCGTCGAAATGATTCTGGCGGAGCCGCACGAGCGGATTGCCGTCGTGACCCACGGCGGCATCATCAGGGCGCTCTTTGCGGTGCTGCTGGGGCTCGATCCGCATACCGTCTGGCGCCTCAGGGTGTTCAACTGTTCCCTGAGCGGGGTGGAGATTGGGCCGGACGGGCCGGCCCTCGTCTTCTCGAACGACGACCTGCATCTGCGTTGGGCGTCTGAGGATGGATGTGGAGATACCGGGGGGCGCCCGCTGCCCTTGTGGTAAAATCGCGGCGCATGCTTGGCCCCTTGTGCTCGAGGGTCCCGTTCGGGGATGAGGGAGAGGGTTTTCGGGCCCGGCCGGGCACGACTATGATTTGGAAAACGAGGCGATCGTCTGCCCATGGAGGAGAGAACATCGGCTTCGCTGAGCCCCGAGAGGGAAAGGGCCCTGTGGGCGCTCTGCCGCTCCGGCGATGCGAATGCCCGCGAGGAATTGATCGTAGCCTACAGGCCCCTTGTCTTCTGGGTCGCGGGACGGATCCATGCGGCTCCTTCCTTGAGACAGGATCTCGTCCAGGAGGGGATGTTGGCCATGATCGAGGCCGTGGACCGGTTCGACCCCGACCGGGACCTGAAGTTCGCCACCTATGCCTGCCACCGGATCCGGGGGCAGATGCTCAATATGCTGGAGCGTTCGGAGCGCCGCGCCCCGATCCCCGTGCCGGACGAGTGGCTCGAGGTCGACCCTGCGCCGGGGGACGAGGACTGGCTGGATGTCGCCGAGATCATCGGCCGCCTGCGGGGACGTGAGGCGGAGGTGGTCTCGGCCCTCTTTT
>NZ_CAUUGJ010000148.1:0-4618 GCF_963544685.1 uncultured Fretibacterium sp.
GTTTGCCAGATGATGCGCATCGGCGAGGAGACGGGCCATCTGGACGATATGCTGGAGCGCGTGGCCGCCTGGTACGACCAAGAGCTGGACGAGCAGATCAAGGCCATGACCTCCCTGATGGAGCCGATCATGATCGTCTTCGTGGGCGGCATCGTGGCCGTCATCGCCATGGCCATTTTCGGCCCCATCACGGCGGCCATGTCCCAGATGTAAAAGTTAAATAATGAGTCTTGAGGCCCATTGTAAATGAGCTGAAAATCTCTATAATGATCATCACAAAGTTCCACGACATGTGGGACAAAAATCAGAGGAGGAATTCATTATGAAAATGCGCAAAGGTTTCACCCTCGTCGAGCTCCTGATCGTCATCGTCATCATCGGTATCCTCGCGGCGGCCATGCTGCTCTCCAGCGGCTCCGCCACGGCTTCCGCCGAGGCGAGCAACATCGTCAACAACCTGCGCAGCCTGAAGTCCGCGTCGGTGATGTTCTATGCGGATAGCATGGACCATGTCTCGGCAAACAGTGGTGGGCTTGGAGGGGCGAACATCGACAACCTGAAGGACTACACGGATAATCCCGATAAGTTCAAGAGTGGCGAAGGGTATCTGTTTGCCGCTACCGGCAACAAGTGGTATGTGGGGGTTATTTTGGATGGTACTGATGCCATTAAGATGAGCAGCAAACCGGTGGATGTCCTGAATAAGCTGGAGGGCAAAGTGAAGAGCTTGGCTCTCTTTGGTACGACGGGCAGTACCGCTCCTGCGGCTGGTGCGACGCCGGGAATTGCCGCTGGTTCTAAGGTAGTCTGGATGGCGGCCCGCTAGTCCTCTTATCCAGTCCTTGAAAGCCCCCGCAAGGGGGCTTTTTTGATGTCTCGGTATTTGGGCGGTGCGAAGAATCGCACCGCCCAAATGCGCTTCCTTCCCTAAGATCTTACTCGTCTTACTCGGGTCTCAGGGCTGGGGGAGCGGCTTCCCGGCCGCATGGCCCTCCAGCAGGGAGACGCACGCCGCCGCGCCCTTCAGCCTGGCGTAGCCCAGGCTGTCGCGCCCCGTATCGTCGGTGCGCGTGGGGTCGGCCCCGGCCCTCAGCAGGGCGGCGACGGCCCCGGGGTTGTTCGATGCGGCGGCGACCATCAGGGGCGTCGTGCCCCCCAGGTCGGGAAGGTCGGCGGCCTCCGCGGCCGCGGCGATCAGCATCCTCAGGACGTCGAGCCCCCTCTCGTCCTTCGCGGCGAAGTGCAGCGGGGTCCAGCCGACGCGGTCCCGGGCGTCCGTTTTGGCCCCGGCGTCCAGCAGGAAGCGCGCCGCGGGAGCGTTGCCGCGGTAGGCGGCCTCCATCAGGGGCGTCATCTCCTTCAGGGTCCGGGCCTCGACGTCCGAGCCCCCCTCGATCAGCAGCTCCGCCGCCTGGGCGTTCCAGTCCCGGGCCAGGACGGAGTGCGTCAGCGCCGTCATCCCGTCCGCGTCCTCGAGCTTCACATCCGCGCTCAGGGCCAGCAGGATCCGGACCCCCTCGGAGTTGCCCGATGCGGCGGCGACCATCAGGGGCGTCATGCCCAGGCCGCTCGGCTGGTCCACCGGGGCCCCGGCGGAGACCAGCGCTTCGAGGAGCTCCGCCTTCCGCGACCTCCGGGCGGCGACCATCAGGGGCGTCAGCCCGTCCCAGGTCCCCTGCGTGGGGTCGGCCCCGTGGGCGAGCAGGAGCGCGACGGTCTCGGGATCGTCGTTGGCCGCGGCCATCATCAGGGGGGTGATCGTGACCGCGTTTTTGAGGTTGGGGTTCGCACCGAGCTCCAGAAGGGGCCTCAACGCCGCCGCCCCCTTGGGGGACTCGAGGGCCGCCATCAGGGGCGTCGTCCCCTGAGCGGCGGTTTCGTCGATGGAGGCGCCGGATGCGGCGAGGGTGCGGAGCAGGTCCGCGGAGGCCCCCGATGCGGCCGCGAAGAACAGGGGTGTCCACAGGCGCTGGTCCCTCAGGCCGATGTCCGCGCCCCGGCGCAGCAGGGCCCGGACGGCGGGAAGGTTGTCCGCGCGGCAGGCCGCCATCAGGGGCGTCTCCAGTCCGTTCGACAGCGTGTCGGGATCGGCCCCCGCGTCGATGAGGCGCTCCAGGACGTCGGGGGAGACGGCAGGGTTCTCCGAGGCCAGGGAGAGCGCGCACCGGTTCTGGTCGTCCTGGGCGCGGACATTGGCCTTTCCCGACAGCAGCGCTTCGAACGAGGCGGCGTCCGCCCCGGCTGCTGCGGCCCGCATCAAGGGGGTGCAGCGATCGGGGGCCCGGACGTTCGTGTCGGCGCCGGCCTCCGTCAGAAGCCTCAGGACGGCCGCATCCGGCCTCTCACAGGCTGCCAGGAGCGGGGTGATGCCGCTGTCGTCGGACTCGTCGGCCGGGGCCCCGGCCCCCAGCAGAAGCTCGACGCCGTGGGCGTCGGGCCGTGCGGCGGCCGTCCAGAGCGGGGTCCGGCCCCGGCCGTCCCGGGCCTTGGGCGACGCCCCGGCACGCAGCAAGGCGGCCATGACCTTTGGGGATTCGTTCAGCGCGGCCGCGAGGTGCAGGGGCGTCCGGCCCTCCTCGTCCGCGAGGTTGGGGTCGGCGCCGGCCCTCAGGAGGGCCTCGACGATGGCGGCGTTCGGGTTGTAGGCCGCGGCCAGCATCAGCGGCGTCAGTCCCTCGAGCCCCTTCGCGGAGAGGGAGGCGCCCCCGTCGAGCAGACACTCGACGATCCCGGGATCGGAGGCGTGCTCCGCCGCTATGTGGAGCGGCCGGTTCCCGTCCGGGAAGGGCTCGTCCGCGGAACAGGTCCTCAGGGCCGCCCGCAGTTCCTCGACCGTGCCCGAGGCGCAGATGCGCCTCAGGGCCTCGGAGTCCGCCGCCCATGCCTGGGCTGCAAGCAAAGCCGACGCCGCGGCCACGGCCAGAATGCGTCCCATCCATACTTTCACGACTTTCATGATCATTCGATGCCTCCCGTCTGTGTCATCGGTTCCAAATCTCGCGCACATTGCGAATCCTCCTTTGGAAATGCAGATCCTCGGATGCGGAATATGAGGGGGTATGAGGATGTTTTTCGTGTACAATCCGGCGGAAGCGTGATATTCTAACTCTTTGGTTTGCCCCGCAGTTGTTCAGTATAGCAAAGGAAATGCTGATTTAATCCATGAAGCCCCCTGGTGGTACCCCAGCTTGCCTGTTTTGAAGAAGACACTTGCCGGGGCCGCCGCTATCAGGATAGCGGTGTGGGGGCTTGGGGGCGTAAGCAGACAACCAACGAGCGCACGCGAGTTGTGTTGGTCGCTTAGTTTCTTCATCAAAGCCCCCATATTAAAATTTTATGGAAGCGCTGGAGATTTTTGCCTATAGATGTTTTGCATATTTGTCCTGTGAAAAATATGCGTTTTTTGTTTTAATCAGTGCTTCCCAAATTCCGATGTGCCCCTGCCGAATGGAGGAAGGCCTTTGTCTGAAAACGACAGGAAAGGAAACGATCAACGCCGATTTTCGAGGGTGGGATGCCGGCTCCTCGCCGAGTTTCGGCTTCTGGAGGGCGGCGAGGTCTGGCTTTCGGCCGAGGTGCTGGACTTCACCGTCGCCGGGGTCCGCGTCCGCTTCGAGCGGGAGCAGCGAGGGCTTGTCCTGAACGAGACGGACATCGAGTGGAAGGAGGCGCTCTTCCGGTTTGGGGATCCCGCGGAGGCGCTGTCGGTCAAAGGGCATTTTCTCAGGGTCTACGCGCAGGAGAACGGCTGCTTTACCACCGGCGCCGAGTTTCTGGACATCACCCCGGAGCAGCAGATCAGGCTGGTCGGGCTGTACGCGCTGCATCGTCCCCATGCGGCGGGGGCCTGACGGGGGCATCCGCCGTTCGAGCGGCCGGACGATCGAGGAGCCGCCGGCACTGCCGGCGGCTCCAACTTCATACTTATCCCTACCCCTGTAGGGGCGAATACTCATTCCAAGAAGTACGTCGGACCAAAACTTTGCGAAGCAGTCAGGTTTCTGCTTACGTCGATAACACGGCAGCAGTGCCGCGTATCGACGTAAGCGACTGACACGCCATTCAAGACCTGCCGGTCTTGAAGAGGCGGTCATCTGCTTAAACGCAGCATACAAATGATTTTGAGTTATGCGGGGGGGCCGTTTGCGAACGCCAGCCCATCCCCCTCGACATCCACCGACACCTGCGTCCCGGCGGGGAACTGCCCGGAGAGCAGGGAGTCGGCCAGCCGGTCCTCGATCAGGGACTGAATGGCGCGGCGCAGGGGCCGGGCCCCATACTTGGGCTTGAAGCCCTTCTCCAGGATCTTCGTCTTCGCGCTCTCGCTGACCCCGATCCGAATGCCCCGTTTCTCCAGGCGCTCGCCCACCTCCGCGAGCATCGTCTCGACGATGCGCATCAGGCTCTCGCGGGAGAGCGGGC
The DNA here is from genome assembly GCF_963544685.1 of uncultured Fretibacterium sp. Lineage (NCBI taxonomy): Bacteria > Thermotogati > Synergistota > Synergistia > Synergistales > Aminobacteriaceae > Fretibacterium > uncultured Fretibacterium sp. Next base: position 4,423 of record NZ_CAUUGJ010000148.1, read on the forward strand.
GGAACACGGCCATCTCGTCGATGCGGTTCAGGAACTCCGGCCGGAACGCGCGCTGTGCCTCGTCCAGGATGACGGTCTTGGTGCGGTCCCAGTTCCGGGTCTCCGCGTCGGAGGCGCTCCCGAACCCCAGGGCGCCGCCCTGCTGGGCCTCCCTGGCCCCGATGTTGCTGGTCATGATGATCACGGTGTTGCGGAA
>NZ_CAUUGJ010000149.1:0-4594 GCF_963544685.1 uncultured Fretibacterium sp.
GGGAGAACGACGGGGCGGACGATGAAAAGGACGGCGGGAGGGGCGGAGCGGTTCCGCTCCTTCCCGCGGGGACCGTTTTGGGGGGAGTTCTTGCAAGATGACGGACAACTGCGCGTTGGCGCTGAAGATCGACGTCGATACGCTGAAGGGGTACCAGGAGGGGCTGCCGCGCCTTCTGGACATGCTGAAGCGCCGGGGCATCCGGGCCTCGATCTTCTTTTCCATGGGGCCGGACAACTCCGGCAAGGCCGTGCGGCGCATCTTCCGAAGGGGCTTCGTCTCCAAGATGCTGCGCACCCGGGCGCCCTCGACCTATGGGCTGAAGACCCTCCTCTACGGGACGCTGCTGCCCGCGCCGATGATCGTGGAGTCCGACCCCGGCCTGCTGCGCCGGGCGGTGGACGAGGGGCACGACTGCGGCGTCCACGCGTGGGACCACGTGTTCTGGCAGGACCGGCTGCCGTCGCTCTCCCGGGAGGCCGTCCGCGAGCAGTTCGCGCGCTCGATGGAGCTCTTCGAGCGGGTGTCGGGAACGGCCCCGGCCTGCTGCGCCGCGCCGGGCTGGCAGACGACGCCCGACGCCCTGGCCGTCCAGGACGAGCTGGGCTTCGCCTATTGCAGCGACGTCCGCGGGACGGGACCGTCTTTACCACGGGTGTTTTTGCCCCGGATGGGCGGGACGACGTTCCGCACCCCGCAGATCCCCTCGACGCTCCCGACCCTGGACGAGCTCTGGGGGACGGACGGCCTGGACGCGGACACCGTGAACGACCGGTACCTGGACCTGCTGGAGCCGGGGGTGAACGTCCACACCATCCATACGGAGATGGAGGGCGGCGCGATGAGCGGGGTCTTCGAGGCGCTGCTGGACGCCTGCCTGGAGGGCGAGATGGCCTTCATGACGCTGCGCGAGGTTTTGGCCGGGGCCGGGGCCGCGGCGACGGTGGACGATGGGGCCGCACCGCTGCCCGTGTCCGAGGTCGTCATGCGCGAGATCCCGGGGCGCGCCGGGACGTTGGCCGTCCAGCAGGCCGCGGAGGGCTGAGGCGGTCGCCATGCGCATCTCCCTCAGGGCCCTCGTCGGCTGTACGCTTCTTCTGCTGGCGGCGTTCGTCTGCTGGCGCTATCTCGCGTCCCTGAGGGAGTCCCCGGTCCGATGGGTCGAGGGGGGCCTCGCGCTCTCGGAGGAGGTCTGGGGACAGCTTCGTTCCCTGTGGGATGAGGTGCAGCGCTACGTCTACTGGATCCTGGGCGTGTACGTCGTCGTGGCCGCGCTCACGGTCTTCTTCGAGGAGAGCAACCCGGACCGCGCGAACCTCTGGCTCTTCACGCTCCTGCTCTTCCCCTACATCGGGCTCGCGGCCTATCTGTTCTTCGGCCCCAACGTGCGGAGCGTCCCGCACCGCTGGCGCGTGTTCCGGAGCTCCCGCCGGCGTTCGAAAAACCGCTCCGGCCGGGCTGCGCCCGAGGCGGCGGACGGCCTGGAGCGCCTGCTGGAGGTCTCGAGCGGAGCCGTCCCGACCCGAGGCAACGCGGTGCGCATTCTGCTGGACGGGGAACGGACCTTCTCCGCCATCGAGGAGGCCCTGGCCTCGGCCCGCCGCACCATCCACATGGAGTACTTCTCCGTGGCCCACGACGAGCTGGGGACCCGGATAAAAAAACTGCTGATCGATCGAGCGAGGGCGGGCGTGAAGGTCCGTTTCCTCTACGACGCGGTCGGGAGCTGGCGCATCGGGCGCGAGTACGTCGACGAGCTCCGGGCCGCCGGGGTGCAGGTCCGGGCCTTCATGCCGGTGGCCTTCGCGCGGTTCCGCAGCGGTCTGAACCATCGGGACCACCGCAAGATCGTCGTGGTCGACGGCGGAGTCGGCTTCGTCGGGGGGCTGAACGTCGGGGACATGTACCTGGGCGGGGACCCCAGGATGGGCCGGTGGCGCGACACCCACCTGCGCCTCGAGGGGCCGGCGGTCCGCGAGCTGGAACGCGTCTTCCTGGAGCTCTGGGGACAGTGCGTCGGCGGGGCCGACAAGACCGGCGGGAAAACGGACGAAGCGGAGTGTGGAGGGCCGGAGAGCGGGGAGAACGGAGGGGAGGACGGGAAGAAGGACGTCGTGGAAGGGGTCCCGGTCCAGATCGCGTCCAGCGGCCCCGGCCCCACCTTCCGGGCCATAGCGGACGGCTATTTTCAGATGATCGCCTCGGCGTGCCGGCGAGTCTGGATCACGACGCCCTATCTCGTCCCGGGCGAGACGCTGTCCAACGCGCTGTCCATCGCGGCCCGGAGCGGCGTCGACGTGCGCGTCATCATCCCCTCGAAGGCGGACCACACCCTGGTGTTCTGGGCCTCGCAGTTCAACGTGGACACGCTGCTGAGGAACGGCGTCCGCGTCTTCAGCTACAAGGGGGGCTTCGTCCACGCCAAGACGATGGTCGCGGACTCGGAGGTCGCCTCGGTCGGAACCGCGAACCTGGACGTGCGCAGCCTGGAGATCAACTACGAGGTGCAGGCCTTCATGCGCTCGAAGGAGCTGGCGGCCCAGCTGGAGAGCGCCTTCCTGGACGACCAGGAGCTCTGCGAGGAGGAGTCCCTGTCGGGCCGGAGGAACAGGCCCCTCATCCGGAAGGTGCAGGCCGCCGTGGGGCGCCTCTGGTCCGCCCTCCTGTAGCTCCGGCGGGGCGATCCGGGCCGAACCGCAGCATCGTTCCGTACAATCTCTTCGATCGCCCCTTTCCGAATGGATATCCGGCTCCTTTTGGGTTAAACTTAAGCGGAGGGAAGACGGACCTCGTGCGGTATTCGAGTCTTCGGCATTCCGGGAGGTGCGCAATGAGAAGCTATATGAGCGCTCTGAAGGCGGTGGAGGAGGCTGGGGGAAAGGCCTGGCTCGTGGGGAACACGGCACGGACGATCGCGATGGACCTCCAGCCGGACGTCCTGTCCATGACCGCGGAACCCTGCGACCTCGGGGCCCTGGCCGGCCGGCTGGGGAACGGGACGGTCGGCGCCGTGGGCGGCTTTCCCGTGCTTCGCACGGCGGTGCTGGACATGCCGGTCGAGGTCGCCCTTCTGCAGGGCGGATCGATCGAGGAGGACCTGGCCCGCAGGGACTTCAGCATGAACGCCATCGCGTTCCGCAGCGACTGGGGAGTGGTCGATCCCTTCGGCGGCCGCCACGACATCCGCAACCGGGTCATACGCCTGACGGGGGACGACATCGAGCTGGTGCGCCGGGACCCCCTGCGCATCGTCCGCATGCTCCGCTTCGCCGCGGAGCTGTCCATGGACATCTTCTGGAAGACCGAGACGGACGTCCGGACCTTCATCGAGGCGAACCCCGGCCTCATCCGCAGCACGGCCCCCGAACGCTGGGGGCGCGAGATCCTGGGGGGGATGCGCGCCTGTCCCCACGACTTCGCCCGCCTGTGCGACGGCTACCGCCTGTTCCCCCTCTTCCTGCCCGAGTTCGAGGAGCTCAAGGACATCGTCGAGCCCAGGACGGGCCTGACCCTTTTCGAGCACGCCATGGCGACGCTGCGGGTCATCCAGGACCGTCTCCGAATCCACAAGATCAGGGAGAACGACGCCTTTGCGCTGGCGGGGCTGTTCTGCCGCGTCGGGACGAAATCGCTCGACGTCGGGGACCCCCGTCCCGTGACGGACCTCGCCTCCCGATACCTCAGGCTCTGGAACATCCCGTCGGACACGGCCGACAGGGTGTCCGCGATCATCATGAACTACCGTTCGCTCCATGCGCCCCGGACCGAGGAGGAGCTCTGCGGGGACGTGCTGCGGTACGGCCGGGAGGCCGTGAGAATGACGCTCGAGTTTGCGTCGTGCAGCGCGCTGGCGGAGCGTTTCCCGAGCATCGATATCGTGAAGGGGAACCGCTGGCGGCTGGAGCAGGTGCTGCGGCGCTTCGCGTCGACGGAACGGCAGACGGACGGTTCGGACCGCTTCCTCACGGGCGGCGATGTGATGGACCTGCTGAAGCTGGTCCCGGGGCGAAAGGTTGGGGAGATCCTGAACGGGCTGGATATGGCGGTCGGGACCGGCCGGGTCTCCAGCCGATCCGAGGCCGAGGCCTGGGTGCTGCGCCGTGGAAGCGCTTTCTGATTCCATAGCGGCGATCGCCACGGCCTGGGGGGAGGCGGGCGTGGCCATCGTGCGCCTGTCGGGGCCCGACGCCGTGCCCCTCGCGAGGACGACGCTGCGTTTTGGGCCGAACGGTTTTCCGCCGCCCCGCGAGATGAGGCTGGCGTTCCTGCTGGACGACAGGGAGAGCCCCATCGACCAGGTGCTGGTGGTGCACTTCGCGGCCCCGCGCAGCTACACGGGCGAGGACGTCGTGGAGATCCATACGCACGGGGGCACCCTGGTGGCGCAGCTCTGCCTGGAGGCCCTGCTCCGCCGCGGGGCACGCCTCGCGGAGCCCGGGGAGTTCACGCGGCGCGCCTTTCTCAACGGGCGCATCGACCTCTCCCAGTCGGAGGGGGTGCTGGGCATCATCCGGTCGCGCAGCGCCGAGGCCCTGCGCGCGGCGGCCCGGACGCTTTCGGGCGAGCTTTCGGAGTTCGTCCGGGAGATCCGGGA